>NZ_JAUOER010000006.1:0-207636 GCF_031932025.1 Shewanella sp. SP2S2-4 | reverse complement strand
TGTCTCTCGTTCATGAGCTCATCGCTGCGCGATATTTCACCCGCCAACATAAAGATGAAAGCCTCTACAGCAATGTAGAGGCTTTTTTCATTTCGGCATTTTAGACAATATCACTTTTGCCAAACCGATTGCGGGTTTGCTTTATCTTTATAGACAGGTACATCCTCGATATCACTATCAATTCATTGCATCCTGTTAGGCTCATCAAATTTGAAAGCCCAAATCTGAAAAAAGTGATACTTAGTCTCAATGGTCACTTGCAGCGACGTTAACCTTCCTCACTCAAGAGGTTTTCTTTCCAGTCTATACACCCCTTATTGCGTCGCGCAGACACATATTTCAGCGTTTTGAACCGACTATTGATAAATAACCGCTACACACTCGTAATGATGGGAATTGGTATTATGCGGTTTTCACGTATACACTTTTTTTACATTCCCCATCGAGCGTCTGCTTTTAGGTTGAAACTATCAATGGAATTGCGTGGCTTATTGAGGTTATTGCCGCTATTGATGTGTATGCCATTATTGGCTCATGCCGACCGTTTAGCGATGGCAAATGCCAAGCTTGCTAGCCAAGACGTTAGCGTTAGCATGACTCAGACAGTCCGTTATTGCGTTGATCCTGACTGGTTACCCTATGAAGGAATCCGAGAGGATAAACATCTGGGTATTTCGTCAGACTATATTGATTATATCGAATCGCATTCCTCCCTTAAGTTTCAGCTGGTGCCGACTTCCTCTTGGACCGAGACCTTATCCTTTTTGCAAAGCGGGCAGTGTGATTTAACCCCTATGCTGAATAAAACCCTGATACGAGAGACTTATCTGCACTTCAGTGATGTCTATTTCCGCTCTCCTAATGTATTGGTGTCACTTAAAGATCAGCCTTTCTTGCAAGGATTTGAGAATATTGGGGCGCGTACTTTAGCCGTGCCTAAAGGTTATCGTTTAGCCGAATATATTCAGCATTATTATCCTCAAATTGAGACGCTTACCGTGGCCAGTGAGCCAGCAGGATTGCAGTCGGTGCTGGATAAACGTGCCGATCTGTTTGTGGGATCGATGTTTTCGGTTAACTCCTACATCCAACAAACTGGATTTAATCATTTGAAAATAGCCGGTTGGGGCGGACCAGAAGATGAGTTGCGGATGGGGGTTGCCTATGGTCAAGAGTCCTTGTTACCTGTGATAAATAAGGCCTTAAATGCTGTGAGTGAGCAGGAGCGGATCTTGATTTATCAGAAGTGGAATAATGTGACTGTCATAGATGAGACTAACTATTCGCTTGTTTATCAAGTTATCTGCGCGACGTGTTTGTTATTGCTAATGCTGGGGGCAAGAACTTACTTTATCAGCCAGTATAACCGTAGACTCACCGATAAGAATCAGCAGCTCGAAACCTTACGACAGCAGCTCGAGGCTTCAAATGCCGAACTCGAGTTTTTATCTACCCATGATCCCCTGACCAAGTTGTATAACCGACATTACTTTAATCGCCTTTTTATTAATAATGAGCAGCATGATAAATCTGCTAAAGCAGGCATGTGCTTGGTGATGATTGATATCGATTACTTTAAAGAGATTAATGACACGCTAGGGCATAACGTCGGGGATCGGATCCTTGAGCAAGTGTCGCAGGTGCTACAGCACTGTGTGCGTGAATCTGATGTGGTTGCCCGTTGGGGCGGCGAAGAGTTTGTGATCCTCTGTCAGCAGTCATCTTTACCCTTAGTTGAAAGCTTGTGTGTGCGGATAGCTGAGAGGATCAAACATTATCAATTTACTGACAATGTGCAGTTAACCTGCAGTTTTGGTGTTGCTAAGCTCGCCGATAACGAACCTATGATGTTGTGCTTTGAACGTGCCGATCGCGCGCTTTATCGCGCTAAAGCACAAGGGCGTAATCAAATGTGCACCGACAAGTAAGTATTTACACAAGCGTGATTTGCCGTTATCTGAGCAAATGGCTTCCACTCAGTTGAATCAATGATGTCATCTTTATTTTAAAGAAAGGATTAGCATTATTGCGCCAGCAGCAATGCATATCGGTTAATGTTCGATGTTTGTACTGACGATATGATAGAAATCCCTTGAAAATCGCCTTATCCCATTAGAATGCGGTTTATTTAACGATTTTTATTGATTGGGTGAAAAATAAGCTAAAGTGTTTTACTCATTTGTTTTAGTTCGTGTTTATGACCATTTTCTTAAATTATTACGCGACTTTATCGTGAAAAAGTAGTCTAGCCATTTGCGCCGAGAAGGGTTCCAATTTACAATATGCGCCTAAAATAATCTGATGTGCGGTGTGTCGGTGTTTGTCGCATACTCCGTCTACTTCTTAAACTACTCATTAAAGTTGAATCATGACCGAATTATCCAAATACAGAAACATTGGTATCTTCGCTCACGTTGACGCGGGTAAAACCACGACCACCGAGCGTATCCTTAAGCTAACCGGTAAAATCCATAAAATCGGTGAAGTTCACGATGGTGAATCTACCACTGACTTCATGGTACAGGAAGCTGAGCGCGGTATTACTATTCAGTCTGCTGCAGTTAGTTGCTTCTGGAAAGATCACCGTTTCAACGTTATCGACACCCCAGGACACGTTGACTTCACAGTTGAAGTTTATCGTTCTCTGAAAGTGCTTGATGGCGGTATCGGTGTATTCTGTGGTTCAGGCGGTGTTGAGCCTCAATCAGAAACTAACTGGCGCTATGCGAACGAATCTGAAGTTGCGCGTATTATCTTCGTAAACAAGTTAGACCGTATGGGTGCTGACTTCTTACGTGTTGTTAAGCAAACTAAAGACGTATTAGCTGCTAATCCACTGGTTATGGTTTTACCAATCGGTGTTGAAGACGAATTCACAGGTGTTGTTGACCTGTTAACTCGTAAAGCTTATGTATGGGATGATTCAGGTTTACCAGAGAACTTCGAAGTTCAAGACGTTCCTGCTGACATGGTTGATCTTGTTGAAGAATACCGTGAAATGCTGATCGAAACAGCCGTTGAGCAAGACGATGCTGTGATGGAAGCTTACATGGAAGGCGAAGAGCCATCTATGGAAGACATCAAGCGTTGTATCCGTGCGGGTACTCGTACTATGGCATTCTTCCCAACATACTGTGGTTCTGCATTCAAGAACAAAGGTATGCAACTGGTTCTTGATGCTGTTGTTGACTACTTACCATCACCAGATGAAGTTGATCCACAGCCATTAACTGACGAAGAAGGCAACGAAACTGGCGAATTCGCTATCGTTTCTGCTGATTTACCGTTAAAAGCATTAGCGTTCAAAATCATGGATGACCGTTTCGGCGCCCTGACTTTCGTACGTATCTACTCTGGTCAACTGAAGAAGGGTGACACCATCCTGAACAGCGCTACAGGTAAAACTGAGCGTATCGGCCGTATGTGTGAAATGTACGCTGATGACCGTATTGAAATTGAATCTGCTCAAGCTGGCGACATTATCGCTATCGTAGGTATGAAAAACGTTCAAACTGGTCACACTTTATGTGACGTGAAACACCCATGTACTCTTGAAGCCATGGTGTTCCCAGAGCCAGTAATCTCTATCGCAGTTGCGCCAAAAGATAAAGGCGGATCTGAGAAAATGGGTATCGCTATCGGTAAGATGATCGCTGAAGATCCATCATTCCGCGTAGAAACTGACGAAGATTCAGGTGAAACCATCCTTAAAGGTATGGGCGAACTTCACTTAGATATCAAAGTAGACATTCTGAAGCGTACTTATGGCGTTGAATTGATCGTAGGTGAGCCACAAGTTGCTTACCGTGAAACCATTACTCAAATGGTTGAAGATCAATACACACACAAGAAACAATCAGGTGGTTCTGGTCAATTTGGTAAGATCGAATATATCATCCGCCCAGGTGAGCCAAACACTGGTTTCGTGTTCAAATCTTCAGTAGTTGGTGGTAGCGTTCCGAAGGAATTCTGGCCAGCAGTTGAGAAAGGTTTCGCGAGCATGATGAACACAGGTACTATCGCTGGCTTCCCAGTGTTAGACGTTGAGTTCGAATTAACTGACGGTGCATTCCACGCAGTTGACTCATCAGCAATCGCGTTCGAAATCGCTGCTAAAGGTGCTTTCCGTCAGTCTATTGCTAAAGCTAAACCACAACTTCTTGAGCCAATCATGAAAGTTGACGTGTTCAGCCCAGATGACAACGTGGGTGACGTGATCGGTGACTTAAACCGTCGTCGCGGCATGATCAAAGACCAAGTTGCTGGTGTAACAGGTGTTCGCGTTAAAGCTGACGTACCGTTATCAGAAATGTTCGGTTATATCGGTACTTTACGTACAATGACTTCTGGTCGTGGTCAGTTCTCTATGGAGTTCTCACACTACAGCCAATGTCCAGCTAGCGTAGCTGAGAAAGTTGTTGCTCAAGTTAAAGAACGTAAAGCTGCTGAAGCTAAGAAGTAATTCTTAACTTACATTAGCTAATATTTAGTTAGCTAATAAAAACCGCTGTAGGCCCCTAGGCTCACAGCGGTTTTTTTATGGGTGAGTTCCAACGGTCATCACCCGCTTCGGTTGACGAAGCTTCGTATCTCTTTGTTTAAAGTCCGTATCCTTTTGTTTTACAGAATGTCATTTCTCGCTTTATCTTCTCAGTATTTCAGCGCTCAGTTTTTTGTTTACTCAATTCAAGCAAGGCCTTGGCCGCCGGTGTTAAAGGTAAACTTTGACGCCAAATAAGCGCCAGATCCCATGTCATTGCGGGTTGCATAGGTTTAAAGACCAGTTTGCTGGTGCTTAGTCTATTGCAGATAGGCTCAGGTAAAATGGCGACACCCATATCGGCCTCAACCATGGCGGCGAGAAAATCCCATTGGCCGCTGCGAAAGGCAATATTGAGCTGAACACCTGCTTTGCGGCTGAGCCGATTGATCAGTTTAGCGAGGGAGAAGTCTTCGTTATAGAGGATAAAAGGGTAGGGTTGGAAGTCCTGCCAGTTTAAGTGGTCTTTCTCGGCTAAGGGATGCCCCTCTGGCAGGCATGCGAGTAAAGGGTACTTAGTCAGGGGTTGATTGACGAGTTCGGTCTCATGGGTCGTGGGGAGCGCAGTAAAGGCGATATCGAGACTGTTATTGAGTAGGGCTTGCTCGCAGCCAAATCCGCCGTACTCATGCATGTGTAGCTCAACTCCTGGGTAGCGCTTACGATAGCTAGTGAGCAAACCTATAATTAGGCTGCTCATCATGGGACACACCCCTAGCCGTAATCGCCCCGACTTGAGACCGCTGAGGTTACTCATGTCCTCCTGCAATCTATGCCATTGACCGAGGATTTCCCGCGCACTATGCTCAAATAGCTGCCCTGCCTGAGTTAGCTCAACCTTTTGGTTATTTCGGATCAGCAAGGTTTCCCCTAGGCTTTCTTCGAGTCTTTGGATGATTTTGCTCAGTGTCGGCTGAGTGATAAAACATTTCTGCGCGGCGCGGGTAAAGTTTTCAGTTTCCACTAGGGTCAGAAAACACTGTAAGGTCTTGATTGGGATGTTCATGCTCAAATGGAATTCATATTATGGAATTTATTCATTTTACTAATGATGGCTTAAATATTACTTTGACCTTGTTAACAAAACAGGGGTATACCGATGAAATCAAGTTCGAGTCTGTGGGTAGGGGCTTTGTGGCAGGCGGCTATGCCTGTGGCAAAAGAGGTGCAAAACGCTAAAGCGGCGCAAGTCACTAAAACGGCTCCAGCGGGTGATTTGCATAAAGCAAAACAACAAGTAAACCCAGCCTAGGCTGGGTTTTTACTTTTCTGCGTTTTAGGTTCTGCTCTTATCTTTATTTCCCTGTATTCTCACTTTGCCTTTTTAACCTCTGCTCAATCCTTCCTCGGTGAAAGTACTGTTCAGTAACGGACGCTGAGCCAGCGATAGACGTTTAGTCTTATATTTACTTGAATGCTCATTACTGACTCTAAGCCTATTCATTAGGATAGGATGCTTAAATAGTAAAAAAGCCACCCTATAAACTCGGGTGGCTTTGCTCTGCAGGGGAAAGTGATTTATTGGCCGGAGAATTGATTCTCAACGAGTGGTTGTTTGTTTTCGGCTTGAGCGACATGGCATTGAGTACAGAAATAGTTATGTCCGTTCACTGTGCCTTTATCATCAATCACATGGGACTTAGCGACAGGCGTGGCTTTCATGCGTTTTGCCTTGTCCCAACTATGGCAGCTTAAACAGCCATTTTTATCTAAGGTGATTTTGTAATCGTCCTTATGTGGGATGAGCGGTGGTTGCTCGCTAAAACTGCGCTCAATGGCGGTGCCGCGACTGGGATAAATCGCCATGGCATCAGCTGGGCGAATGTCGGTGATCGCCATGTTTCCTGCGAGGGATTGAATATTAACTGGCACTGCATTGGTGTCGGCAGACTGATCGGAACAACCCGCTATGCCGATAAGTAACGCAGTTAAGGTGAGTATTTTTCTCATTGGTTATTCTCCGCCTTGAAGACCTTCACTGGGCATTTTTTAAAGTCAGTTTCTTTTGACAGGGGATCGGTCGCATCCAATATCAGTTTGTTGACTAACTGGCGTGCATCGAAGAAAGGCATAAATACCACGCCGCGTGGCGGTTTGTTACGGCCTTTGGTCTCGACACGGGTTTTCACTTCACCCCGTGGTGATGCCACTATGACTTCATCGCCGCGTTGTACGCCGCGGGCTTTGGCATCTTCTGGGTGCATAAAAATCTGCGCGTCGGGAAAAGCGCGGTAAAGCTCGGGTACGCGCGCTGTCATCGAGCCTGTGTGCCAATGTTCTAACACGCGGCCGGTCGACATCCACAAATCGTACTCTTCATTCGGCTCTTCGGCGGCGGGCTCGTAAGGTAGGGCGAAGATCACCGCTTTACCATCGGGTTTGCCATAGAATTTAAAGCCTTCACCCGCTTTGACATAAGGGTCGCTCCCCTCAACGAAACGGCGCAGGGTTTCTTTGCCATTAACGACTGGCCAGCGCAGGCCACGTGTTTCGTGGTAACGGTCAAAGTCGGCTAGATCATGGCCGTGGCCACGACCGAATGTGGCATATTCTTCAAAAATGCCTTTTTGCAGATAGAAACCAAAGTGCTCGCTCTCATCGTTGAGATCTGCTTTGCAATCCGATGTGGGGAACTTGTCGATCACGCCGTTGGCGAATAGCACTTCATATAAGGTTTTATCCGCATATTCTGGTTGCTTAGCTATCAACTCAGCTGGCCAGACTTCAGATACTTTAAAACGTTTTGAAAACTCGACTAATTGCCACAGATCTGAGGTCGCGCCTTCGGGGGCTTTAACCTGTTGGTGCCACATATGAGTACGGCGCTCGGCGTTGCCGTAAGCGCCTTCTTTTTCGACCCACATAGCCGTTGGCAAAATTAAATCCGCCGCCATGGCCGTGATGGTTGGATAGGGATCTGAAACCACTATAAAGTTTTCTGGATTGCGGAAACCCGGATAAATTTCATCGTTGATGTTGGGACCCGCCTGCATGTTGTTGGTGCACATGGTCCAGTAGCAGTTGAGCTTGCCATCTTTGAGCATACGGCTCTGGAGTACGGCATGGTAGCCAGGTTTGGCGGGAATCGTCCCAGCAGGTACTTGCCATAGTTTTTCGGTAATGGCGCGGTGTTTGTCGTTCGTCACTTCCATATCGGCGGGTAAACGATGGGCGAAAGTACCGACTTCACGTGCTGTACCGCAAGCCGAAGGTTGACCCGTTAATGAGAAAGGACTGTTACCCGGTGTGGCAATTTTGCCCGTGAGCAAATGGATGTTATAGAGCATGTTGTTCGCCCACACGCCGCGAACGTGTTGGTTAATGCCCATGGTCCACAGACTCATGACTTTAACCTTAGGATCGGCATAGGCCTTGGCTAAGGTTTCTAATTTTTCGGGCTCAACACCACTCATCTTAGCTGCGTATTCCAGCGTATAGGTGCTGACAAACTTGGCGTACTCGTCAAAGCTAATGGGGGTGGATTTACCATTGCCTGGATTTTTAGCTTTTTTCTCTAACGGATGGTCTGGACGCAGGCCATAGCCGATATCGTCAACGCCTAAGGCAAACTTAGTGTGTTTAGTGACAAAGTCGGTATTTATGGCTTTGTTTTGAATAATGTAATTGGCAATAAAGTTGAGGATCACTAAGTCCGATTGTGGGCGGAACACCATAGGATTATCGGCTAAATCGAAGCTGCGATTTTCAAAGGTCGACAGCACATGCACGCGACAAGTTGGACTGCTTAAACGTCTATCGGATAAACGTGCCCATAGAATTGGGTGCATCTCGGCCATGTTCGCGCCCCAAAGCACAAACTGATCGGCGGCTTCTAAATCGTCATAACAACCCATGGGCTCATCAATACCGAAGGTGCGCATAAAGCCGCCCACGGCAGAGGCCATGCAGTGGCGTGCATTAGGATCTATGTTGTTGGTAAGGAAACCAGCTTTATGAAGTTTAGAGGCGGCATAACCTTCCCAAATAGTCCATTGGCCGGAGCCAAACATACCCACTGACGTCGGACCTTTGGTGGCGAGACTGTGTTTCCATTTCGCGGCCATAGTATCGAAGGCCACATCCCAACTGACTGGTGTAAACTCACCTTCTTTGTGGTACTTGCCGTCTTTCATCCGCAGCAATGGCGTGGTTAATCTGTCTTTGCCATACATGATTTTTGATAGGAAATAACCTTTAATACAGTTAAGGCCACGGTTGACTGGACTCTCAGGATCGCCCTTAGTGGCGACTACTTTGCCCGCTTGGGTGCCCACTAATACGCTACAACCCACACCGCAGAAGCGGCATGGGGCTTTATCCCATTTGATATTGTCTGGCTGTTCGGCGGCTTCCACCATCTTAATCGGAAGCGTGACACCAACGGCTGTTGCGGCGGCAACCGCTGCGTTGGCCTTGAGAAACTCGCGGCGGCTTATGCTCATAATCTTTCCTCATTTTCTTGTTCTAAAGGTGCGACTTGGTGGTAAATCAAACTGGCGGATAACACGCCGGACAGGGCATTGATGGCTTCAACATTGTCGAGAATTGCTCTTTGGCTACTCCCTTCGAGGGTGACAACCAATTTCCCTTCTGGCGTAACCGCATGAATATCAGCGCCCATTAATGCGCAAATATTGGCTTCAACCTGTTGTAAGGCTTTAGGAGCGGCATGCACCACAAGGCTAGTGACGTGGTATTCCTGACTCATTGGGGTGACCTGTAGTGGCGTAAACTCGGTTACTTGATTTGGAAAAGCAGAGCAAACGAGTGCTGATACAGGCGAGTCTAGACCTGATAAAAAATGTGGGTATACCTCACAAGAGGTATTGAAAGCGATAGTCGATCCGGATCAAAGTTTTGCGAGTGATCTAACTCTCAGTTTGAAATTTAAGCGGTGTGTTTATTGTGGATGAGGTGTGTTGTACTTGGCCGTATATGGGATACGGCCAATAATTCAAGATTATAAATATTGCCAACCTTTAAGTACTATCGCGGGGGGAATGGCATTGTCACTGCCTAAATCGGCTTCGCCTAAAGCATTGTCATAATGGATTTTGCCATCGCCCGTAGCGGTAATGGATTTGCCTCTTACCGAGCCGAAGATTTCGGGCCCACCGGGCAGATTGACTTTGGATTTAGGCGCGTAAAGCGCGGCATATATCGGCACGCTTCCACTGACAGTTACATCTTTATTTGAACCAGAGTAAATCGCTAACGGCGGTTTATTGCTGCTGGTTAGGGTTTGGCTTTTAATGTTATTACCGCTGTTAGTACCCGCCGTAAAGGAAATCTCACCATTCACAAATAGCGTTAGGCTTGAGCCTGGGGCGATATTGAGTTGGTTTGCGCCACTCATTTTAAAGTCACCATTGATGATCAGTGTGACATCCCCACCGCTGATGTTTAATACACCATCGCTACTCATGACTAAACTGTCGAGATTAAATACTGGGGTTTCAGAACCGAAGATGTTCTCTGAACTTGAGGACAGGGCAGGAAACGCATTACTGTTACCTGAACTCGCTGTCGAGCCCGTTGGCGAAATGGTGACATTTTGGGTTGATGCTATTGTTCTCGCGCCATTGTTGGGCATTTTAAACCCTCCCATCACGGCGCCAATATCTAAGGGATCGCAGGACTTAGTGGGAACGGGAGGGACATTAGGCGCTTGTTTCACTGCTTGGCCAATGTTGCTATTTTGATGGAAGTTGCCATCACCACCATATTGAAGTGTCCCATTCACTTTGGCACCAGGGGCCGTTGATGCGTTGTTATTGGCTTGCACTGAGCCTTCAACAGTGCCACTGTTTTTTAGCTCGAAATTATGACCCGCAGCGATATTCCCACCGACCGTACCTGTGCCTACGATGACATCTTTATTGCTTTGAATATTGCCCATTAGGGAAGATGAGCCAGTTAATGTGACATTTCCCGTTGCACTGACATCGCCGTAAATCGGCGAATTGCCCGACAAGGTTACATCGGCATTCGGTTCAACCGTCGTCACATTGCCTTTGCCGTGCTTATTGAGTTGGCTGTTGCCTTGATCATTATTGAAGCTATCGCCGTAGGCGCCTTTTCGTGAGTCATAACCATCGATTGTGCTACTACCAGTCAGATTGAGGCTCTCGCAGGAAACGATGGCATCGTTAAAAATGTTATTGCCCTTTGCGCCTTTTAGGGCGAAGAGTGCATTGAGTTTGGCCTGACCTTCTAAGTGTTGCCCAGTGCTGTTGACGCTGAGTTCGGCGCTCGGGGTCACGGTTTTTGTCAATGTATAGGCGCTGCTGTCGATACTGCCTGAGGCACTCTTTGGCAGACTGTCATGTAAGGAGGCCGCGGTGCTTTGAGGCGCTTTAATTAAAGTCGCTTTGAGGGTGTTATAGCTTTCATACATGCCTTGTTCGGCGGTGAGTTGCGCATTGACTTGCTTCTGGAAGTTCCCGCTCAGCCGCTCTTGTACTAAGTTATCTCGCAGTGATGTCACGACCAATAAACTGGCTAATATACTGAAGACTAAGACGATAAGTAACACTGCACCCTTTTGCTTATTAATATTGCCGCGAAGTGGCGAAGCGTGAGCAAATGAACGTTCCGTGTGCATGTCTGTGCTTCCTCGTGCCTATGGCACTTGTTGTGAATTAATGGCTTGTTGCCAAAGAGGTTTACGCAGTGCGATCTGTAAGCTAATACCCTGATCATATTGGGTCGGTAAAGCTAAGGGTTTCAAATTAATACTGACGAGTTCACCAGTTTGAGAGAAGTGAGCCGCTTCTAGCCCAGTGAGAAGCGTTTGTGCGCCATCACCATCGTCGCAGGATAAGTTAGGTGCTAAAAAGCTAAAGGTTTCGGTGTAATCAGCGGTTTTACTTTGGCCTAAACAGCTAATACTCGGTTGGTTTGCGGAGGCACGCGTGCTTAGGACGAGTTCGTTAGCCGATACAAGGGCGACATTATCCGCCTGTTTGATGCTTTTACTGAGCGTTAGCGTGGCGTACCTTAAGGCGTCGGCGGCATTTTCTAGACGTTTACTTTCCTCAACAGTAGTCTTAAGTGGTGCAAAGAAATTGATCACAGCGATCATGATGATTAGCCCTAATACCATGGCAATCATCAGTTCGGATAAGCTAAACCCCGTTTGTCTTGAGGTGAGTTTAATGTGTCTCCGTTGAGTGCGATGAGCTGAAATCACAGTTAAACCTTACACAGATGCGGAAAGCTGGCGTTAAGACTGACGCTATTATTGGTATCGACTCGACCATCTTGCCAAGTTACAGTAATTGCCATGCTGTCTTGATAAGCGGCGGGTAATACTAAGTCAAAGCCTGCGGGGAAATCTTGGCTTAAACTGGCTCTAAAATTGATATCTTCGAAGCGGGCGGGTTGCTTTTGCACTTCGCATAATCTTGGCCAAATCTGCTCAATGACATTTTGCGCTTGCACTGTGGCAACTGTGTATTGAAAGCTATTGCTGGCATGTTGTAGCGATGATAGCTGCGCTTTTGCCAGTGCAAGCAATGAAGTGACTGATACCACGAGTGAAACTAAAACTTCTGTCATGGTAAAGCCAAGGTGCTTTTTACCTATGTGATTGAAGGCTTTCATGCACAATCCTCACTTTGAAGTTGACTTTGGCCGCTCGGTAAAATGCATAAATTCATGTTTTCACCTTGACTGTTCGTCAATGAAATACTGGTTTTGGCGGTGTTGCCTGTGGCACTGATGCTGATGCTCGTCAGTCCTGTTACATCAATTCCATGCGTCGGAGGCGTAAAAATCTTCAATTCGTTATCGTCGCTATCTTTAATGACCCAAAGTCCTGCTTCTGTTGCCGTGAGAGTAATTAAAGTACTGCGTTTTATCGCTTCGCTGCGGGCAAATTTATAGCTAGAGACCAATTCATTCGCAGCGGCTGTTAGCTGTTCACGTGCCATAACGTCGCGGTACGAAGGGAGGGCTAAGCTGCCTAAAATACCGATAATCGCGACGGTAACCATAAGCTCAACTAAGGTAAATCCTTGATTCCACGTGTTTGACATTTAATTCGTCCAACAATTGGCTGCGGGAGTTCGCACACCTTTCTGATTAACGCTTAACGTGCCACAGCTATCCGATTGGCGGCTGGTTGGGATTGCCGAGAGGGAGAAACTTAACTTGTCTTCCGCTGGTATGTAGCTAAAGGTGTAATAAGGACTATTGGTTAAGGTTTGCGTTGCAGGGTACTTACCATGACGGGAATAATTGCGCTCTAATGCTTGCACGCTTGTCATCAGATATTGCTGGGCATCGAAACGACGACCTTGCTTTAGGTATTCGGAAAAAGAAGGGATAGCAATAGCAGCGAGAATGCCAATAACTGCAACGACGATCATGAGTTCAATTAAGGTAAAACCTTTCTCTATGCGGATGATAGAACTCATTCACAACTCCATTTGTGTCGGTTGATGCGCATTGCAGTCACTCATAAACGTGAGAGTTAAACTGTTATTTGTACGTTATGACAACGTTGTCATTTAAATTTATGATACTGTATTTGGGTTGACTTTAAAATGCAACAATTGGTTGATTATTAGTCTTGAACTCGATCGCAAATAGGGTGTTATTGTGGGCTTGGTCACGTACGGCGTGTTGCTATATCTTTATATAACAGCAGTTTAAAATGATTCTCTGAATAACTGTCTTGTTATGTTACTTCGCGCTGACTTAGCATTTCTGGTTATAAGAACTATGTTTGGGCTCAATAGCCCGTCAGTTCCATATAACCTGTACCAGTATGGCTGCCAGAGAGTTGTACTGGGCCTTCCCAGTAGGGCGTCGATAATGGCATGGCGCTATTAGGATTGAGCGGGGTGATAGTGATATCGATATTCTCGCTGGGGATCTTAACTTGCCAGCTAACGGGATAGTCGCCATTGACAGTGTGTTGCCATTTAAGTGGCGTCATCTGAATGTCATTGGGATTGTCAGTGGAATTGATATTGCGCCCTGTGCCATCGGTAAACATTCTTCTGGCGCTATAAAATGCCGAGATAGGCGCATTTTTTGCGGACTCTGCTGGAGACTGATCTCGTAGTTGAAACAACATCAGCGTCGAGCCATCGTTTAATCTGAGCGCAAACCAATCCCAACCCTGTTGCGTTTTCGTGAGAAATTGCGAGCTCCACTCCCTGTCGAGCCAGCCTTGGCCTGCGACTCGCTCCACTTTGCCATTGCGGTTGATTTCACCTGAGATTTCGATAAAGGGTTGGCTGTAATAGTAAGAGGCAACTTGGCCATCGCGGCTTTTAAGGCTATAGCCGTTAGTGCCTTGGAATTGCAGTGGTGCTTGGCTGTTAAGCTGAAGTCGGTAGCTAAAATCAGGATTCTCCACCGTTAATGTGGCGGGAAAGAGAGCATTGGTTTCGCTCTGCCAGCGCCAGTTATCGAGGCGGATTTGATAGGGATCTAATTTCACCTCGGCAAACTCGCTATGGCGGCGCGACCACTTTTCGTGAGCCAGATGAGTTTGACTTGAGGTTAATGCGCTGTGGGCCAAGTAAAGCTGCTGAGTCGCCCAAGTTGATTCACTTTTGGGTGTTGCATCAGTTGCTTGCAGATCTGTTGTGTGTGAAATGATTGCTTGCAAATCTGTGGGGTTAAGGGCAACTCTAAACTGCGTCCACTGGGCGCCGAGTTGCTCACCTGTTTCTGTGGTTAAATTGGCGGTCAGATACCACCATTCCTGGCGAAAGCCATTGTGCGCCAAGTGATCCCGCGGAAACTCAAATTTATAGCCGGGAACAACAGGCGTAAAAGCTAAATCATCTTGATTAGTAGAGGTTTTTCCCACCACATTGGCCATGGATTTGGACTGAGTGTTTTGCGTCGATGGCGTTTTATCACAGCCGCCGATAAGCATTAACCCAACCACTGCCCATACAATACTGAGTGTTTTCATCACAGGGTCTCCTGCTGCAGACTGGCGACCAGTGGTTTGCGGGTTTGCCAATACAGCGGCAAGAGCACGGCTAAGGTGCAGGTGGTTAAGGCAATCAGTATTGCTTTGCCATAGGCTTGCCAATCCCAAATCATTTTTATCGTCCAGCCAAAGGCTTGCAAGGTGATCTTGTTGATGAGCAGGTAACCTAGCAGCGCACCTGTTGGCATAGCGAGCAGGCAAGTGATCAGCACCACAATCAGCATTTGCATAAACACCATACCGCGCAGCGCATTACGACTGACGCCGAGGGAATACAGCCGTGCCAGTGGCGCTTGCCTTGCCTGAGTCAACATTAAGCAGGCACTAAAGAGGCCAATCGCGGCGACAATCAAGGTTAAACTATTCAGCACTAAGGTAATGGAAAAAGTGCGTTTAAACATAGCGATAGCTTGGGTTTTAATCTTAGTTTGGCTGTAGATTTGCGCTTGGGATAAACCTAACTCAGTCGCCAGTTGGACTTGTAGTTGATCAAGCTGCGCTTCACTTATCCTACTGCCTTGCTCTTTACCGTGAAAACTTGCCGCTAAACTGACTGGCAGTACAGGTAACTGGGCCCGGTGCCAAAGTGGCTGGCTGATAATGACCTCGTTTCGGGTATTGCCGTGGTCATAATAAATGCCGCCAATAATGGCTTTGCTGCTACCTGTTTTCTCGAGCACATCCAATGACACAGTATCACCAAGGTGTAATTGGTATTTGATGGCAAGAGGTTCGCTCACCAATATAACGGGTGCATTAAAGTAGGATTGCCACAATGTGGGCAGGCTTTCTTTAAGCGCACTGGTGTGCCGAGTCGAAAATTCATCGCGGCTGAGTAGGCTCACCGGAATCGTCTGCTCGCTCGGATTATCCGCCGAAACTGGCAGTGAAAGCTGGGCTTCAATCTGCCACTGCTGATAAAGACCGCTGACTCTAGGATCGTGCATCAATTGGGTTTGAATCGTGTCGATACGCTGGCTCGGTGGGCGGATATAGAGATCGGCATGCAAGCGAGTTTCTAGCCAAGTTCGCAGGGTTTGCTCGAAGCTTCCCACGAGGGTGTTCATTGACACATTGGCACTGAGCGCCAGTAAGATCGCCATCATAGCAAGGGACAGCGGTGCGATAAGCTCACGGGTTTCGGCGAGCAGATATTGCCATAATCCAGGACGTGCCAAGGGCATTAACGCACTGACGCCCCAATGCAATAATTGCGGCAACAATAAGGGAATAGCGATAGCGACGATACCGAGTAACACTAAGCTGATGTTATAGCTTTGGCTGAAGGGAAACAGCAACGCCGCTAAGGTCAATAAGCCACAGGCTAAGGCAAATTGAATGCTATGGGTTTTGCGGTGTGCCTGCATTTGCTGATAACGATTCGCCCCTTGTGCAAGTGCTTGGCGCGTAAGATCTAAATACAAGGGCAAGCAAGCGGCGAGCGCGGCAATTAAGGTGAGGGCAATTGCCTCAAAAAGCCAGGTCCATTGCCAAATACCGGGGAGCAAGTGGGCGCCATACATTTGCTCTAAGGTCATGGCGACCATAGGTTGCAGCCAGTGGCTGAGTTGCAAACCACTGATAAAGCCCAGACTTGAACCTATGACTACTAACAAAATTAATTCGAACATCAGTGCCGTCATCAAGGCGCGGCGCTCGATTCCCTGTTGCAATAATTGCACTAACAGTTTTTGCCGTTTCATTAGGCTGTAACGCACACCGTTATAGGCGATAAAGAGGCCGACAACGAAGGCTAACATGCTCATAGCATTAAGATTAAGGTGAAAACTGCGGGTCAGCGCTATCAGCGCTTGGCCTTGATCCTGTTGGCTAAAGCTGGCCTTTTGCGGCGTAATCCCTAAAGCGTCGAGTTGGGATTTTAATTTAGGTAGGTTTTCTCGTTCACTGAACATGGCGATATAGCTCAATCTGCCTTGCATGTTTAGTAATCGCTGGGCGAGGGACATATCGGCCAAGATGGCGCTTCCTAGACCAAAACTGTCATCAATTGCAATGACATCTAAGGTGTTATTTTCTAAAACAAGTTTACCCTCTGGCGCTACTTTGGCGGCTAGGCTGCGGCTCATTATTACTGTGGGGGCGCCGTTGAGCAGATCGGCAAGCGGTAAGTCATTCATCTGCGGCGAGGTTGTTGACTGCGTTTCAGTCGAGGTGTTACGTTTCGATTTTTGTAGTGTCAATGCGGCGACTAAATCGCTGCCTTCCAGTTGCCAGAACTGACCGTTTTTACCGGAGATTTTGCCACTTACGACGGCGAGACTCTGACTTAATCCGGCTCGTCTCAAGGCGAAATAGACGGATTCATCTAAAGTGTTTTGTCCTAGGGGCGGAGTGAGTAGCACATCGGCGCGTTGACTCAGTAACTCAGTCGCCTCGCTATAGCTGCGCACGGCATTGTCGTTGGTTGCTTTAACCCCAATCAGCAGAGTGACAGCTAAGGCGATACCGAGCAGAATGGCACCTGCTTGTATAGGCGCATGGCGATAATGGGCGATAAACACTTTTAGGCTGAGCCACGTCAGCCTAAGCCAAGTTGACTTTAGCCAAGTTTGCTTAAGCGCTGTGGGAGTCGCCTTAGTGAGCTGTTTATTGTTCATAAATAGCGACTGCACCTTGGGATAAGTGCCAACGTTTTTGCATGAAGGCGGCGCACTCTTCGCTGTGGGTGACCATTAATATGCTGGTTTGGCTTTCCCGTGCCAGTTCACACAGTAATGCCATGACTTGCTTACCCGATACATCATCTAAGTTACCCGTAGGTTCGTCGGCTAGTAGCAAGGTCGGTTTATGGGCTAAGGCGCGGGCGATGGCGACACGCTGTTGTTGACCGCCTGACAGGGCTTCAACTTGCCGGTGAAGTAATGGCAAGAGCCCAAGTTTTTCAACCAGATAGTCACACCAAGGCGACCATGGCTGCGCGGTTAAACTTAAGGAGAAGGCGATATTGTCTTTCACGTTGAGTGGCGTGAGTAAGTTAAATTGCTGAAACACGACACCTAAGGAATTACGTCTGAAACGGCTCCACTCTTTATCTTGCCAATCTGAAGTGGATGTTTGTTCTAGTAATATTTCGCCCGAGTCTGGCGTTTCAAAGCCGGCAATTAGATTGAGCAAGGTGCTCTTACCGCTGCCGCTGGGGCCTGTGAGAGCGACGGTTTCACCTCTGTGGATCTGTAGATTAACCGCTTGCAGTACTTGATGATATTGCTCACCATCGCGAAAGCCTTTGGTGACTTGGTTAAGCTTAGCGACGTCGGCCATTGAGCAACTCCTTTATATCCATTGGCGGCGGGTGTGGTAAGCAGTGTTTCAAATTGCGGCTGCAACTTACTTAGTGGCCGCAATTTGGCATTGCCATTCTATGTTCAAGATAAAGCATTTTCTATTCAGATAGATACTGATTTTTCTTGTAATAGGATCATCCACGGAGTAACAAAACATAAACTGTCATTTGGTGTAAAAATAGTCAACTGGATTAAATCCTCTGCGAACTGTGAGCAAACGGCTTGAGCTGACGTCGCATTTGTTGCATTCTGTGCGTCCTGTTAGCTTGGGAGTAAATCTCAATCTAGCAATCCGTTCGGATGAAGGTAGCAGGAGAGTGGGGAATTGACCCCACACCGACGAGGCAACTTTGGTTTTACAGAAGCGAGTCTTCTTATAAAAACAAAGCACTCTTTCAGGTGCCGATAGGCGTGGACTGTTACTGGACGAGCCTCTGGAGAGACTACCAGTTGCACTCATTGTGCAATCAGGTGGCGCCGAAGGCGAAAGTGTCGTGGTGTTATTGTATAACCTGCGATGCGAAACGCTCAGGCAAAAGGACAGAGGAGAGGATGACTGCACAGTCCCTGTCGTTTGTCGTCGTGGGCTATTTTTACTCTTTAGCTTGAGATGGAGCACTTTTGCTCTTATTGAAAGCACTCGTGTAGAGCTCTCGCTTGCTACGCTTTTAGCGTTCAGCTTAGGCGATTCTCGGCCGAGATTAGGTCAAAATAGCTCGCTATAGCGTCCGACTGCGGCGCGTCACAGCCATTTCTTTTCCTCCTCCGTTTATTAATTTTGTTGTTTAATATTCGAGGAATATCATGAGTTTTCAAGCTTTACTTGCCAGTATTAATGGCATCGTTTGGGGCCCAATTACCCTTTGTTTGCTGGTGGGTACAGGGGTTTACCTCACTGTGCGCCTCAAGCTTATCCAAGTATTTCGTCTGCCGATGGCGATGGGATTGTTGTTTAAACCTGCCAAAGGTCATGGGGATTTATCTTCCTTTGCCGCGCTTTGTACTGCGCTGTCCGCCACTATCGGTACCGGTAATATTGTTGGCGTGGCGACGGCAATAAAAATGGGTGGCCCTGGGGCGTTATTTTGGATGTGGCTGGCGGCATTTTTCGGCATGGCGACTAAATATGCTGAATGTATGTTGGCGGTAAAGTACCGTACCACCGATGCTCGTGGGCAGATTGCGGGTGGCCCTATGTATTATATCGAGCACGGCCTTGGTCTACCTTGGATGGCGAAATTGTTTGCTCTCTTTGGGGTTGGTGTGGCCTTTTTCGGTATCGGTACTTTTGCACAGGTTAACGCCATCAGCGATGCGCTGACGATTGCCTTTGAGGTGCCGACTTGGTTGACTGCGACTGTGTTGACTGTGTTAGTTGCTGCAGTCACTTTGGGTGGCGTAAAGCGCATTTCAAATGTGGCGCAAAAACTTGTGCCTGCGATGTCGATTGGTTATGTGCTGGCCTGCGTGTGGATCTTAGTCGGTTTCTCCGAGCAGATCTTACCCGCCTTAGCTTTAGTGCTTGAATCTGCCTTTACGCCACTCTCAGCTGCGGGGGGATTTTTAGGGGCGACAGTCGCGCAGGCGATTCAAATCGGTATTGCCCGCGGTGTGTTCTCGAACGAATCTGGATTAGGTAGTGCACCCATTGCCGCCGCTGCCGCTAAGACCAATGAACCCGTTGAGCAAGGTCTCGTCAGCATGACGGGTACTTTCTTCGATACCATTATCATTTGCACTATGACGGGGTTAGTGCTGATTATCACTGGGGTATGGAGTGGTGAGACGGCGGGTGCCGCGATGACGAGTGCTGCTTTTGCTCTGGGAGGTTCAGCGCTTGTGGGTCAGTATTTGGTGACGATTGCGCTAGTGTGTTTTGCGTTTACAACGATTTTGGGCTGGCATTATTATGGTGAACGCTGTTGGTATTACTTAGTCGGTGAGCGCGGGCTACGCATGTATCAAGTGGTGTTTTTGGTGCTGATTGCCGGTGGTGCTTTTATCAAACTGGATGTGATTTGGTTGTTGGCCGATACGGTTAATGGTTTGATGGCGATCCCTAACTTGATCGCCATTGTGGGCTTGAGGCATATCATTATCGCCGAAACCCAAAGTTATTTTGCTCGTATCTTACCTAATCAAACCTTAGAGACGGCTTCTTAGAGACGGCTTCTTAGAGACGGCTTCTTAGAGACGGCTTATTAGTATTGTTAAAACAATAAATTACTTCACATTATTTTAACTTTGACATTGTCGCCACTAAATTCTTCGTTTACTTTATAAGTGCTATTTTTAAATGCAGTGCTTATAAAATCGGGGGCTTTAGGGCGACACCATGGAAAAAAGTAAACTTCGTACTTTTCGCAGTAGGATTTTATCCCACATAGCCTTGCCTCTCATTTTAATTATGGCGAGTGTCTATGGTGTAAACGCTTGGTTTAGTTATATCTCCTCAGAGAATCGGCTTTACCATAGCCTGACACAAGAGGCGAGTCATTCGGCTTCTCGTCTGCAGTTTCTGCTCGAGCATGCGGAGGCCAACACCCAAGGTCTTGCTGATTTTATTGGTTTTTTGTCAAGTAAAGAAGACATGAATGACACTGAGAGTGTTAAAAGTGTCTTGATGAATCGAGTCATACGTAACCCTGATTTTTTTGGCTCCGCAGTCGCGTTTAAACCTAATACCTTCCCCAATCGAAAGCTCTTTTCCCCCTATGTTTACCGCGATACAAGTGGTGGTAACGATTTACACTACCTCGATATTGGCGCTGAAGGCTACGACTATACCGATGGCACTTGGGATTGGTGGAGCAAGGCTATCAATCAAGCGAACGGTTATTGGTCAAAGGCATACTTTGATGAGGGGGCGGGAAATATTCTGATGTTGACCTATTCGGCTCCTTTTGGTGCGGTAGGTAATTATTTTGGGGTTGCGACGGTTGATTTAGCCTTAGATGGATTGCCAAAACAATTGGGGATTGCACCAAATCGTCTGGTGGTTTTAGACGATCAAGGGCGGCTTATTTATCATGTAGATAAAGAAAAAGTGCTGGCAACGACTTCAGCCCAGTGGCTCGATAAGAATAAAGATAAAAATGCCGATTTTTGGACGCTACAGGATAAAAGGCTTGATGGTCAAGCAAGGTTTGTCGATAACCAAGATGTTGTTTATCTTGCGAGTATTGCGACTGTACCGCATTTAAAGTGGCGTGTGATTGTATTAGCGCCAGAACAAGATTTATTCAACTCCCTGCTTGATGATCTGGCATCTATCATCCTCAATTTAAGCTTATTAACCCTCTTATTATTGCTGACTTGTTATCTGGCGGCGAAACGGTTAACTCGGCCGTTAGAGCTACTCGAGTCGGGTATCTTGTCCTTTGGACAGGGTAAAACTCAGCAGCTTATTGTACCTAAAGGTGCCGTAAGTGAGATTGTGACGCTGAGTAATACCTTCAATCAAATGGCGGAATTACTTGCAGAACGTGAACAAGCCATTCTTGATTCCCGCGGTAATCGCTTTGCGCGCCTAATTGATGGTATGAGTGATAAATCTTTCTATTGTTCCCTCGAACCTAATGGCCAACTCGCCCAGGTTAGTGAGGGGGTAACTAAGGTGCTGGGGATCTCCCCTGATTTGCTCAAGCGCAAATATCAAAGACTCTTCTCGGCTAATCCCCTCAATGAGAAGAACTGGGAATATACCGATTTAGCCTTAAAGGGCCAGAATGTGCCTTCGCATCAAGTGGAAATGCTAGATGAAAAAGGGTATTTAAGAAGGCTCGATGTCTTTATGCAGCCATTATTATCAGATACTGGTGAGTTAATGTCGGTGGAAATGTTATTTACCGATATTACTGAGCAGTTTTCGGCGGCGGCTTGGTCAAATGCCGTGCTTGAGGCTGCGCCTGAGGCCATGTTGATTGTCGACCAACAGGGGTTAATCGTTTTTACTAACAGTCGTTGCCAGCAGCTTTTTGGATTTGATACAGGGGCTATGTTGGGTTTGCAAGTTGAGCAGTTACTACCACAAGAATTGGGTACCCGACATGTTCTTGAGCGACAACAATTCCTTCGCGAAGGCCGCGATAGAGGCATGGCAAATGCGCGTCATGTTCGGGCTTTAAAAGCCGATGGTAATGAATTTATTGCTGAAATTGCGCTGAGTATGCTCCCTGCGGATGCGGATGGACAAAAGCAAGTTGCAGCTTCGATTCGCGATATGACGGATAAAATTGCGGTTGAACTTAAAATTCGGGAGAGTGAGGAGCGTTTTCGTGGATTGGTCTCCAATATCCCTAGCGCCGTATATCGTTTACGTATTGGCGATATTTGGGTAATGGAATATATCAGTGACAATATTGGTGAAATTACGGGATATGCCGCAAGCCAATTTATCAATAATCAGAATCGTACTTATATCTCTTTGATCATCGAGGAAGATCGGGGCTTCTGCCTGCACGAAATGGATAAAGCACTCGCACTTCAAGCTACCTTTGAAGTGGAATATCGTATCCGCCATCGCGATGGCAGTGTGCGCTGGGTGCATGAGAAAGGTAAGGCAAGTTATACCGAAGAGGGCGTTCCACTTTGGTTCGACGGCAGTATTGATGACATCACAGAGAGTAAGTTTGCTATAGGGCAGCTAGAGGCTTCGCGCCTGCAATTGACCAATATTACAGAGTCTATTCCTTGTACCGTGTACCAATTGTTGTGGCACTCGCCTACTGATCGCAGATTTACCTTTCTCTCTGGTGCGGCAATGAAAATGCTGGGGCTACATCGTGATGATCTTATTAGTAATTTTGACATCATCGCTGAGCGAATTTTTGATGAAGAAAGGCCGGATGTCGTGCTGGCACTTTCGGGTAAGAGTGAAGATAGGTTTCAATGGATCCGCGAGTTTCGTTATCGCCATCCCAATGGCAGCATACGTTGGATGGAGGCGGGTGCGAGCGGCCATGTAGAAGAAGATGGCGCTATTACTTGGAATGGGTATGTAATGGACATCACCCAACGCAAGAGCATAGAACAAGAGTTAGCCCTCAGTGAAGCGCACTTTAAGGCACTGTTTGATGGTGCGACCATTGGTATTGTCAATGTGGATGTTAAAGGCGTTATCTTAGATTGTAATGATCAATTCTGTGCCGATATGGCGCGGTCACGGGAGAGTTTACGCAATACCGCAATTTTTGAGGTCCTTAGCGCGCAAGATAAGCTTATCGCCAAGGAGCAATTTAAGGAATTGGTCGGTGGCAAAATTGACCATTATCGTGGCGAGAGAAGCTTTATTCGTCCTTCTGGTGCACCTTTATGGATGACGGTCAATGTGTCGGCACTGTTAGATGCCCAAGGACAATTTGAATCGGCTGTGATAAGCATGGTCGATATGACAGAGCTTAAATTACTCTCCGATGAACTGTTACTTGCCAAAGAGCAAGCCGATGCCGCCAGTAAAGCCAAAGGTGACTTCTTGGCGAATATGTCCCATGAAATACGCACCCCAATGAATGCCATTATCGGCATGTCCCAGCTGTGCTTACAGACAGAGCTTGATCAAAAACAGAAAAATTATGTAGAGAAGATTGAGCGGGCATCGCAGTCTCTACTATCAATTATCAATGATATTCTGGATTTTTCTAAGATTGAAGCGGGTAAGCTCGACATAGAATCTGTGCCATTTCAGCTCGACACTATGTTGGAAGATCTCAGCGATATGTTTTCTGAGAAAGCCGCCCACAAACAGATTGAATTATTGTTTGCCGTTGCGCCCAATGTGCCTCGTTATCTGTTAGGGGATTCGCTGCGGTTAGGGCAAGTGTTGATTAATCTGATGAATAACGCCATTAAGTTCACCGAACGGGGTGAGGTGTTATTGTCGCTAAGCTTAGTTGAGCAGCAAGATGATGATGTCGTGCTGCGTTTTAGTGTGCGTGACAGCGGCATAGGCTTAACTGAGCAGCAGCAAGCAAAATTATTTAAATCCTTTACCCAAGCGGATACTTCAACCACCCGTAAATACGGTGGTACAGGCTTAGGTTTGGCTATTTGCAAGCAACTCGTTGAACTCATGGGGGGCAATATTGGTGTCGAAAGTCAATTTGGTCATGGCAGCACCTTCTATTTCACTGTGAAGTTACAAATTTCCGAGGGCCAAAAATTAGTGCTTGAGCAAGAGCTTGAGGGCATGTCTGTGCTGGTGGTAGATGATAACGCGACCGCCAGAGACATAATGCGTACAACGCTCGAAAGTATGGGCTTTAGAGTCGATACGGTTCGTTCAGGTGAAGAAGCAATAAACCGCTGCCTACTGCAGACCTATGAAGTGGCATTAATCGATTGGAAAATGCCCAATATGGACGGGTTAGAAACCGCCCGTCAGATCCAACTACAGGCTAAGTCTCAGCCTAAGATCTTGATGGTATCCGCCCATGCGAATCATGAATTTATCACTCAAATTGAGCAATTAGCACTGGCGGGGTACATCAGTAAACCCATCAGCGCCTCACGCATGCTCGATGGCATAATGAATGCGATTGGCCGTGAAGGCATATTGCCAGTGAGACGCCGCACTGAAGAGCTGGCTCCGCAGTTATTATTGCCACTTCAAGGGAAACGTATCTTATTAGTGGAAGATAACGAGATGAACCTTGAAGTCGCCAGCGAGTTTTTAGAGCAAGTGGGGATTATTTTATCCATAGCGACCAATGGCCAAATTGCCTTAGATAAGCTATCCCAACAGCATTTCGATCTAGTGTTGATGGACTGCCAAATGCCGGTGATGGATGGTTATCAAGCCACTAAAGCAATAAGGAAAAGGCCTGAGTTGGCAAATTTACCTGTCGTCGCTATGACTGCGAATGCGATGGCTGGTGATAGAGATATGTGTCTTCGGGCTGGGATGAATGACCATATTGCCAAGCCCATAGAAGTGAATGTGCTCTATCAAACCCTATTGAAATACCTCGGCTCTTCTTCTGGAATTTCTGCTGCGATAAGGGCGGAAGCCTCAACTCGGTTAACTTCGTCCAGCACACAGGGTGAAGTCAGCAATGGCGCAGATCAAACGGTATTGCTCAAGTGGCCAGAACACCCTGAGTTGGATATCGATAGAGGTTTGCAACTGGTGCAGCATTCGACGCGTCTTTATCAACGAATCTTTGATCGTTTTGTGAGCAGTCAACGTAATGTCGTGGAGCAGGTTCGCAAAGCCATCGCGGCGAATCAAGTCGAAGATGCGGTGCGTATCGCCCACACCCTTAAAGGCTTAGCGGGTAATTTAAGTTCGGCAAAATTGGTGGAATTAGCGCGTTTGCTTGAGTTGCATTTAACAGAGAAAGCGCCCTATGAAGATGAATTAGTTCAAATTCAACCGCTAGTAGCCTCTATCTGCGATGCGATTGAACAGGCTAAGCCTGCGATAGTGAATCAAGCCGAGCCCCGAGCGGTGGACTTGCTATCAGATGAGGACTTGAGAGCCGCATTACGGGTCTTACGTCAGAATCTAGATGAAGCCGATGCCAGCGCTGTGGCAAAAATTGATGCGTTAAAGCCGAAGGTGAGTAGTGCAATGTGGCAAACATTAAGCCCCGCTTTATCTATGATTAACCAGTATCAGTTTGATGAGGCAATCGACTTAATTGACGATGTGATTACACAGTTAGGATAGAAAGCGGTAGCGCGAATTTATAATGTGTGACATTGAGTGGAGTTGTTAATGGAAAAAGCAACAATATTAGTCGTCGATGACACACCTGAGAATATTGATATTTTGATCGGTATTCTAGGTGATGATTACAAAGTCAAAGTGGCGATCGATGGGCCAAGGGCATTAGCGTTAGTGACAAAATCGCGGCCTGACTTGATTCTGCTCGATGTCATGATGCCAGGTATGAATGGCTATGAAGTCTGCAAGCTGCTAAAGCAAGAGCCGCTGACCAGCCATATTCCGGTGATATTCGTGACCGCCTTATCTGAAATTGCTGATGAAGCCCAAGGTTTTGCATTGGGCGCGGTGGATTATATTACTAAGCCTGTCAGTGCGCCTGTCGTTAAAGCGCGGGTTAAAACGCATCTTGCGCTCTATGATCAAAAACGTCTACTCGAACAACAAGTTAAAGTTCGTACCCACGAATTAGAAGAAACTCGTTTCGAGATTATCCGTCGTCTTGGCCGTGCTGCTGAATACAAGGACAACGAGACGGGTCTACATGTTGTGCGTATGAGCCATTACGCCCGCATATTAGCGATAAAGCTCGGCTTACCGACAACCTTTTGTGACTTGATTTTTAATGCGGCGCCTATGCACGATATTGGTAAAATCGGTACGCCCGATGCTGTGCTGAAAAAGCCAGGGAAACTTGATGCGCAGGAATGGGAAATTATGCAGCAGCACGCCGCCATAGGTGCAGAAATTATTGGAGAACATAGCGATCCGTTATTGCAAATGGCCCGTCGTATCGCCTTAACTCACCATGAGAAGTGGGATGGTTCAGGTTACCCCAATGGCTTGGTAGGTGAAGAAATTCCCCTTGAAGGGCGTATCACCGCGATTGCGGATGTGTTCGATGCGCTGACTTCGCAACGGCCTTACAAGCAGGCTTGGACGATTGAAGCAACTATGGAGCTATTTGAAAATCAAGCGGGAAAACATTTCGATCCTAAGTTGGTGGAGGAGTTCAAGCAAATCCTGCCAGAAGCAATTGCCATTCGAGATACTTATTTAGAAAATTGATGCTCGAAGTGCATTGACTAAGGTAAAGGCGCCATTGGCGCCTTTATTTTGCTTCAATATTTTATACTAATTATATTAAATCAAAGCATTACGCTTCATCTAATGAGTAGGGCAGGGCTTGGATCGTTAAATGTGATTGTTCATCGTCGGCAAAACGCAGCTGAGTATCATTAGGCGTGTCATTAGGAAGTACGGCGGTTAACAAGACTTGATTGCCACGCTGTACAAACTCAATGATTTGACCGCCACGGCGAAAACTGTCTTCCATCGCGATTTCGAGGCCTGATGCTAGGGTGATTTGAAGACTAGTGTGACCGCGCAAAATATACAGGGCGCGTTTATTACCACCGCGATATTTCATGCGCGCTATGGTTTCTTGCCCCATGTAACAGCCCTTATTGAAGCTGATACCGTTAACCGCTTGTAGATTACACATCTGCGGTACGTACTGGCTGGCATGGCTGGCGGCAAGGTTGGGGTAACCTGCTGCAATCTCTAACGCTTGCCATGCACTGGCGTCAAATACACTCAGTTCCGATTGCGCAACTAAAGCTGCTGCGGCATCTGGTGTTAATACTAAAATAAAACGTTCAGCGTCTTTTAAAATCGCACCCTTTTCAATGAGTGTGAGCTCTTGCTGAATGTCACCAAAATGTTTGTTCACGAATTGGCTTGCCTGTTCACCAGCAACGCCGAGCAGAGTCCACTCAGCGGATGCATTGCTTAAGGTGGCTTTACTAAACACGGCATATTTTTGTAACTGGGGTAAATCGACTTCGATGGCATCCTTTGGCATCAGCATAAAGAGCGTATCTTGAATGGCAAAGGTCCTGAAACTGGCCAGCATTTTACCTTTTGGATCGCAATGTGCACCCCAGCGCCATTGGTTATCGGCTAATGAGCTGATGTCAGTGGTCACTTGGCCATGGATGAAACTGCGGCCTTGTTCTCCAACCACTTTAATAAGGCCCATATGAGATAAGTTGGCAAGCATGAGTGGAGGCAAAGAAGCGTCCAGATCCCAATGGGGCGTAGAAACTGAAATAGTCATAGCGAGATCCTGAAAATGAAGACGATGTGAGAGGCTAGATTGTAACGGAATTCCTGTTGGCTCAAAAGCATAAGGCGCACATATCTGTGAATGATATGTGCGCCTCAGTCTGTGTACTTTAGCCGATACGCTGAATGCGATTGGGCTTAACTATTAAACAGCACGCGGGTACGCAGTTAAAACAGCACGCGGGTACGCAGTGTGCCTTCAATGGCCTTCAACTCAACTAAGGCTTCTTCGGCTTGGTGAGTGTCGACTTCCATGACCACATAACCAATCTCAGCGGTAGTTTGCAGATATTGCGCGGCAATGTTGATGCCTTTTTCCGAGAAGGCTTGGTTGATCTTGATCAGCACGCCAGGACGGTTTTGGTGAATATGCAGTAAGCGTGAGGTGCCTTTATGCATAGGTAGCGATACTTCTGGGAAGTTAACTGCAGATACGGTCGAGCCGTTATCTGAGTATTTAGCGAGCTTGCCCGCGACTTCGATACCAATGTTTTCTTGGGCTTCAGCAGTACTACCACCCACATGCGGTGTCAGTAATACGTTATCAAGACCTCGAAGTGGGCTGATAAATTCATCGTCATTAGATTGCGGCTCAACTGGGAACACATCAATCGCCGCGCCAGCGAGGTGACGCTCTTTCAAGGCGACCGTTAAGGCCTCGATATCAACCACAGTACCGCGTGAGGCGTTGATAAAGATGCTGCCCTTTTTCATCGCCGCAAATTCAGCTGCGCCTATCATGTCTTTGGTTTGTGGGGTTTCTGGTACGTGTAAGCTCACTACGTCAGCTTGCGCCAGCAATTGTTCCATTGAATGAATTTGCTGTGCATTACCCAGTGGCAATTTGTCTTCGATATCGAAGAACACCACGCGCATGCCCAGCGTCTCAGCCAGAATGCCAAGCTGAGTACCGATATGACCGTAACCGATTACGCCTAAGGTTTTTCCGCGCACTTCGTAGCTGCCAGCGGCGGTTTTCATCCAGCCACCACGGTGGGCGATGGCGTTACGCTCAGGGATACCGCGCATCAGCATAATGATTTCGCCAATCACGAGTTCGGCAACACTTCGCGTGTTGGAGAATGGTGCGTTAAATACTGGGATACCAAGGGATTCGGCGGTGGCAAGATCAACTTGGTTGGTTCCGATACAGAAGCAACCGATCGCGATCAACTTCTCGGCACGTTTCAGCACCTCGGCAGTTAATTGGGTACGTGAACGAAGTCCCACGAAATGTGCATCTTTGATGGACTCAATTAATGCTTCATCGCCTAATGAGGCTTTGTGGTATTCGATGTTGGTGTATCCCGCACGCTCAAGTACATCGACTGCAGATTGGTGGACGCCTTCCAACAGCAGGATCTTGATCTTATCCTTGTCCAGCGAATGTTTCGCCATGATATGGGTACCCTCTAATTAATAGAAATGTTTCTTATGATATGCTGACAACCTTCACCCACCAAAATAGCACTTTTTTTACTCAGTGTGGAGGGCTAGATGGCTAAAGTTAATATTCTAAATTAAGAACAATATCGCATAAGAGGAAGAAACATTGAATAACAAAATCGCGTGGTGTGCTATTTACCTCTTAGTGCTCGTTTGGTCGGCGATAAATCCCGCAGATCCTTTCACTTGGTGGCTCGAAGCGGCTCCCGCATTAGTGGCTGTGCCACTGCTATTTTTTACCCGCAAACGCTTCCCATTAACGCCGCTGGTGTATGTTTTAGTGTTAGCCCATTGCTGTGTGCTGTTTGTCGGCGCGCATTACACCTATGCTGAAGTGCCATTATTCGACACGATTGCCCATTGGATGGGTTCAGAACGTAATAATTACGACAAGTTAGGTCACTTTGCGCAAGGTTTTATCCCTGCCATGTTAGCGCGTGAAATTATGCTGCGTAATCAAGCGGTCAAACCCGGTGCTTGGTGTGCGTTTTTGGTCACATGTTTTGTGCTCGCGTTTTCGGCGTTTTATGAACTCATTGAATGGTGGGTTGCAGTGGCAACAGGTGAAGGCGCTGAAGCCTTTTTGGGAACCCAAGGCTATGTGTGGGACACTCAATCAGATATGTTAATGGCATTAATTGGCGCAATTGTCGCACTCGTTTTATTGTCTCGTTTTCAAGATAAGCAAATAGCAGCACTTAAACTCAGACGCTAGTGGCCGTGAGTTGCTGATTGTTTCAGCTTGAGTCATAAGTTCATTCTTCCATAAAGCTTCTAACATGAGTGTGATGGCATTTAGCTGTCACACTTTCTTATTGCCTGTATGTTATTTTTGTGTTGCAACTTTCGATGGGTGTCTTCATAGTTTGAAAGTACTAGATTTCGTGAGTCGGTTAAACCTAATGGAGTTTTATGCTGTTATTCCAATTATATTCCGTCAGTTAGTCGAACTTACTAGGATTTAAAAGGGAATAGTACATTTGGGTGATGTTTTTCAGTCTTTAACTAGTCAGAATCAACTAGGTTAATGGAATGTTTAAAAATCTAACTAAAGAGGCTGGTCAAACATACCATTTTGCTAATAGAAAATACTTTTCAGGGAGGAGAGTCATTGAGCACAATTAATGAATTAGTTTTTTTACATCAAATGGCGGCACCATGTCATTTAGCGTTACTCGCTGAATCCATAGGCTTGAAAACTCGTATCGTTAAGCATGCGGCGGAATTAGATTTAGATAAGAGTCGTCGAAGTTTTTATCTGATCACCCAAAAGGGCGCTGCACTCGATAACAAGGGGATCCCTTTACTGGCTTCGCGCTTAGTATCACATTTCCCCGTGGCGCTGTACCAAGTTGAGCGTGACTCTTTAGATCAAGAGTCGGCTATGTTACTCGGTATTCGTGGCCTGTTGTTTGCCGATCAACGTTTGGATTTGATGTTGACGGGTTTGCGTAAAATGGTGGCAGAGGAACTTTGGTACGACAGAACATTACTGAGTAAAGTGTTCCGTCGTGTAGTACAAAAGCTCGATGGCAATAATGAGATGCTCTCCGATACAGTGGCTATGCTACAGATGCTGACTTCCCGTGAGCGCACTATTATTCAATTTGTGTCGAGTGGCGCGAGGAATAAAGAAATCGCCCACAGATTGTGCATCAGCGAACATACGGTGAAGGCTCACATTTCCTCTATCTTCCGTAAAACCCAGTCCCGTAATCGTGTTGAGTTGTTGCGTTGGGCACAAACCTATCAGACCCACTTTGAGCTGTGCAGCTAGGTAGTTAAAGATATTGATCGTTAGCTTTTCGCTTTGAGTGGTTAATGTTAATAATTGCTGGTTAGTCAGAATAGAAAAGCGGGAATGTTTGTTTAAACATTCCCGCTTTTTGTTCAACACCCTTTTGATAAACCACCAAAGAGTGTAGCTGTGGTGGTTTTAACAGGATTGACTAGTATTGCACTACAGTAGCAACGTTCATATTGCCTGATTGATTAACGCTGATGCTGTTGTTATTGCCAGCTTGAGAGCCTAGTACTAAGTTATCGTTACCTGTTTGAGTGATCAACAGGCTGTTATTATCACCGCTTACTTCAAATGAACTACTTGCGTCACCACCAATCCAGTTACCGTTACCTGTTTGAGCAATTTGTGCAGTGTTTTCATCACCTTCGATAATCAAATCGATAAGGTTAAGATCGCCATTTTGCAGTGCAGTGACATCGGCATTATTGTTGCCAGCAATGGAAATGACGGCTTCGTTTTGAGCGCCATCTTGCTCAACATCCACTTCGTTATCGCTACCTACTGCATCGACATAGGCAAAGTTAGTATCACCTTCTTGGCTAACTTCAATACTGTTATCTTGACCATCAGCAAAGGCAACGATTTCGTTGTTATTGCCTTTAGAAGATAAATCGAAGTCGTTATCTGTGCCGTATGCACCAAAGGTTGCGAAGTTAGCATCGCCTTTTTGTTTCAAGTCAACGTCGTTGCTATCGCCCCATACTTGGAATTCTGCACCGTTTACATCGCCTTTTTGAGTGATAGTAATATCGTTATCATCACCTTGGATATCGGCCACTAAAGTATCGCCGATAGTGTTGCCGCTGCCATTTTGGGTAATATCGACAGTGTTGTCATCACCCGTAGTCATAGCAAGATAAGCTGTGTTGCCGTTACCTTTTTGATCCATCGAAATATCGTTGTCGCTGCCAGCAAGAGCGTAAACGAAGCCAACATGATTATCACCTTTTTGGACCATGTCTACTGTGTTGTTGTCGCCTGCAATACCTTTAGCCGCGCCAAAGTTATTGTTACCCGCTTGATTAACAGAAACGTCGTTGTTGTTACCCACGTTAGCGGTTAAATCAAGGGCGATTAGACCCGCTTGGTTGTTGTCACCTACTTGGGTAATTTTTCCGTCGTTGTTGTTGCCTTCAACGCGGAATACTGCAAAGTTAGCATCGCCTTCTTGCTCAACAAATACGCTGTTTTCAACGCCAGTGATTTCAACTTGGCTTTCGTTGACTTCGCCTAATTGACTCACGATTGCAGTGTTATTGTTGCCAGTAACATCATTGCTGCTTTGGTTAAAGAAACCGTCTTGCGACACATTGACATTGTTGTTGTCACCGACAACATTTGCACTTGCCACATGCCAATCAGCTTGTTGTGTTATCTGGACTTTGTTTTCTGCACCCGTCGAATTAATTGCGGCTTCATGCCACACACCGTCTTGGATAACGGTTGCGGTTTGATCGTTACCTGTTTGCACAACTGCTGCAGCATTAAGGCCACCCGTTTGTGAGACTAAGGTGTCTTGGGCTTGGCCTGACTGTACTACGCTAATTTCGCTCACTGTACTGGCAGCAAAGGCTTGACCGCTTAAACCTGTTGCAATGGCCAAAGCAATAAGTGATTTTTTAGCTTGTGATTTCATGTGACGCTCCCTGTTTAATATTGAGTTATTGAGATTGCAGCACCGTCTGCAATCTGTTGAATCGAAAAATTGCCGCTTCCTAGCTGGTTCAGTTGCACGAGATTGTTATTGCCAATTTGTGTCACTGAAGCCGTATTTTGACTGCCCACTTGCAGTAGTTGCACTTTATTGTTTGAACCAATCTGCGTGATTAGCGCATCGTTATCATTGCCGACTTGTGTCACATCGGCTTTGTTATCGTTGCCTGATTGGAACAGTAATCCTTGGTTAGCATTGCCTTGTTGCACCAGTTCGATAAGGTTATCGCGACCGGAACGTTCCAGTAATGCCTGCAGGGTTATAGGTAACTCATTGACATTCAGCTCTTGTGCTGAGGTCATACAACTACAGAGCAGGAGCAGCGGTACCAAAAAGCGTATAGAGGTATTTGGCACGGGTGACTCCTTGCATCAAATATCTTGGGCTGCCTAAAACAACAGACACTCCAAATTCAGCCCTGAAGATACGAGTCCCGTTGATATGTCGCAATTGGCCAAAAGGGTATTTATTACGCAAAGGATTCACAGTAGATAAATGATGGATTTATCGTTATCCAATTGATTCAGTTATTTTTATCTGTTTTTTAGAGAGTGTTTTTTTAGGCCGAGTAGTCTAGTTGGTCTAGTAGTTAAGTCGTACTCGTTGCTAAGTTATCCTTCAGTTTTTAAACAATGCTGCAACCAAATCAAGCAATGCATCGATTATCACGTGATATTTTTCGGGGAAACAAGTTATAGGAAATATGGTGAGAATAGTGTTGTGGGATTGACTCAATTCAAGAGCTATTTAGCGGTATTAAAGCATGTTTAAAGGCGAACTATATGGTGTTTATCTTCGGTTGACTTTAAATCACAATGAAGATTTTAGTGAGCGGTTTTATGAGTAAAAAAATTCGACCATAGTGGTCGAATTCCTTGGTGAATGAGTGACAAGCTGAGCACTAACCTTTTATATGAGATCAGTGTTTCTCTGGCTCCTTCGATTCTTCAGGGGAGACCTCTGCACTGATCTGGTTTTTTCTATCCTTCAGTTGCTGCATTGCGCTGTTATTGTTCACAGTCAGCGCATTGAAGCGAGTATTGATATCGTCCATTTCGTTGATGTATTCAGGATCGCTTTTTTCTTTATTTTGCCAATAACGTTTACGCTCTAGTTTTTGTAATTCACTGGCGCGCAGAATTTCAAAATAGCTGTTCTCCTGTTTAAGTCGATAGATTTCGCCATCGAGTAATTGCAGCAATTTTTCTTTAGAAATGGTTTGGCGATTCAGTAGCGCTTGCAGGGGATCGACTGGAATGTCCCTTTTATCTGAGTCGACTTCCGTGGTGATCCCCAACTGATATTCGATTTTATGTTGACTAAACTCCTGCGGGCAAGCGGTTTGGCTAAAGACAATTTTGTCATCTTTACGGCATTTATAAATGGTATTTGCCTGTACTGCACTTGGCAAAATAACACAGATTAGGGTGAGTATCAGTCTTACCATTAGGCCACAAATCCTTTGTACACTTGCATAGCGATTATGATTTAGTTCTTTGATTACAATCGATAAATAGTCAGCTTAATGCTTGCGCCATTAAGTCTATTCAATCAGTGATTTATCCCTCGTCCCATGGGACGTTGGTTTTTTGGGCCATTAAACCTAAGGTATTAAAGTATTAGCTATATATCAGTAAAGGGGCAAATTTACTGTGTTTATTGTAGTGGCCAAGATTTTACTTATCGCTAACATCTGCATCATACTATGGCGTAAGTTAAGGGATAAAACCAGTTTTTTGACGATTCAATTTTTTGGCGCTAAGGTTGATTCTAAACGATAAATTTAATGGTGCGCGGCAGATTCAAAGCATAAAAAAGGGAGCGAGAGCTCCCTTTATTGATTGACGCTAACTATTAGCGATCGAACCTTAAGTTATCGATAAGCCGTGCTTTACCTATATAGGCGGCGGCTAAAATCACTAAGGCTTGATCCTGATGTTGGGCCTGTTCTAGCGTGTGAGCGTGGCGAATTTCGAGATAATCCGGCGTAAAACCGGCCGCGATTAACTTGGCTTTTGCTAGCTCGGTCACTTGTTCAAAACTTTCACCTTGCTTGATCCCAGTGGCCATGGCATCTATGGCTTGTTTTAGTGCAGGCGCTGCGGCTTTTTCTGCGGCAGTGAGGTAACCATTGCGCGAACTCATGGCTAAGCCTGAGTCTTCACGTATGGTATCAATACCGATAATTTCAATCGGTAATGACAAGTCTTCAACCATAGTTTTGATCACTAACAGCTGTTGATAGTCTTTATTACCGAATAGCGCAACATCGGGCTGTACTATGTTAAACAATTTACAAACGATAGTCGCAACACCACGAAAATGTCCCGGACGGCTCGCACCACAAAGCACGTCGGAAATCCCTGGGACTTCGACATAGGTTTGCTGCTCTAGACCCTTGGGATACATCACGGCTGGCGTCGGGGTGAATAACAGCTCAGCGCCAGCGGCGTTGAGGGCTTCGCTGTCGGCAGCCAGTGTGCGTGGGTAAGCATCTAAATCTTCGTTCTGACCAAATTGCATTGGATTAACGAAAATTGAGACCACCACATGGTCACACTTGCTCGCGGCTTCTTTGACTAAAGTAATGTGTCCCTGATGGAGATTGCCCATGGTGGGCACAAAGGCGACGGTTTCGCCCTTGGCACGCCATGCACGCACTTGGGTGCGAATATCATCAATATGGGCGCTAGTGATCATTGAGCCTTACCTTGCATAAATCGGTTATTAGTTAAAAGTGTGTTCTTCGCCAGGGAATGTTCCTTGGGCAACTTCGTCGATATAAGCACGCACGGCAGAACGAATTTCACCGGTTTGCTTCAGGTAGTTTTTCGAGAAACGTGGAATATAACCACTTGAAATACCTAACACATCATGCATCACCAAAATTTGGCCATCGGTCGATGCGCCCGCACCAATCCCAATAACTGGAATCGTTAAGGCTTGAGTTATCGCCGCTGCGAGTGGCGCAGGAATGCATTCTACAACCAATAGTTGAGCACCGGCTGCTTCTAACGCTTTTGCTTCGTCGAGGATGCGCTGGGCATTTTCGGCATCACGGCCTTGCACTTTAAAACCACCAAATACATGGACTGACTGAGGTGTTAAGCCTAAGTGAGCACACACGGGAATACCGCGTTCCGTGAGCTTAGTGACAGTTTCAAGCAACCAGTGGCCACCTTCGACTTTGACCATGTTCGCGCCAGCCTGCATTAACTCAGTGGCATTAACCATAGCTTGTTCTGGTGTGGCGTAACTCATAAAGGGCATATCGGCGATCAGCAGGGCACGTTCGATACCGCGACGGACACAGCGAGTATGGTAAGCGATATCCGCCGTAGAGACGGGTAGGGTATCGTCATGGCCTTGGAGAACCATTCCTAGAGAATCGCCGACGAGCAGCACATCTACACCTTCGCTATCGAACGCGCTGGCAAAACTGGCATCATAGGCTGTCAGTGCCGTGAATTTTCTACCTTCCTGTTTGTATTTCAACAGGGTTGAGCTAGTAATTTTAGACATATGGATGATCTTCAAACCAAATAGAAGTGGTGTTATAAGCTAACTGGGGACGGACTTCAATGATCAATGCCCAGTTGTTGTAACTCGGCCAACATTTTTGTATCGATAAGACTGCAGATTGCAGTGTTGCACGGCAGAATAAGATTCGGAGCTATTGCGGCTAAAGGCACGAGCACAAAGCTGCGCTCTTTCATGCCGTAGTGGGGCACTTTGAGTCTAGGTATGTCAATATTCTCATTGCCGTACAAGAGTAAATCGAGATCTAAGGTTCTGGGCCCCCAACGCTCAAGACGCACTCGACCTTGGGTGTTTTCGATATGCTGCAATGCATCGAGTAAGGCTAATGGCTCAAGATCGGTATCGAAACTGACCACCGCATTAACATAATCGGGTTGCACGACATCGCCCATAGGCGTCGAATGATAATAAGGAGAAACCAGTAGACTATTGCCTAAGGCTAATGCGGACAATGCCGTGACGGCATTGTCCAATTGCGCCTTGGGATCGTCAAGATTTGCGCCTAATGCGACGTAGACGCGAGGCATTATTCAGCCGCTTTCGCTTTTGGCGTGCCACTTGTTTTAGGTGCGCTCGTCGCGGCTGAACCATCGGCATTCGGCGTGCGAGGACGGCGACGACGTTGAGTGGCATTACGGTTGCGATTTGGCGATTTACTGCCGCTACGCGCAATGGCTAAGCGTTCAGTTTCATCGGCTTCAACAAACTGTTGCCACCAAGCGGCACTCTTAGCGACATTACCCGCTTCGACTTCGCCTCTGAGCAAGAGTAAATCGTATGCGGCTCTAAACTTAGGATGTTCCATCAGTTTAAAGGCGCGAGTGCCTTGGCTACGATCAAAGCGTAACTGTAACTGCCAAATGTCTTTGGCTGGCGTACTAAAGCGGCGTGGAATACTGATGGTTTGGCATTGCTGCTCCATCACATCGCCCATAGCGGCAAAGAAGGCATCGTATAAGGTCAGGCCACTTTCAACGGCAATATCTTCGGCGCGTTGACGCAGTGGATACCAGAGAAGCGCAGCATAGAAGAATGAAGGCGTCACCGGCTTATCTTCGTTAACTCTTTGATCTGTGCTCTTCATGATGGCTTGCACCATTTTCATGGTCGTGCCTTTAGGATCATCTTTTAGCAGAGCGGCCACTTGCGGAAACAGCGGCGCGAATAGCTTGTACTCTTGCATCAGTTCGAAGTTGGCTAAGGCTTTGCCTGCGAAGAAGAGTTTCAGCACTTCTTCGTACATACGCGCAGCAGGAATATCTTTTAGCAGTGGCGCTAATTGTTTAATCGGCGCTGCTGTTACTGTTTCGATACCCATGTTGAGTTTAGTGGCGAAACGCACCGCCCTTAACATACGCACCGGATCTTCACGATAACGGGTTTCTGGATCGCCAATTAATCTTAGGGTGCCAGCTTTAAGATCTGTCATACCGCCGCCGTAGCTGCGGATCGAGTAATCGCTGATATCGTAATAGAGGGCATTGACGGTAAAGTCGCGGCGCTCAGCATCTTCGTCGATTTCGCCATAAACGTTATCACGCAGCAAACGCCCTTCGGCATTAGCTTTAGAGACTTTCTCATTGCTTTCGCCATGGTGACCACGAAAGGTCGCCACTTCTATAACATCGCGGCCGAAAACGATATGCGCCAGACGGAAACGACGACCGACGACTCGGCAGTTGCGGAATAGTTTTTTGATTTCTTCCGGCGTCGCATTGGTCACGACGTCGAAATCTTTCGGTTCAATCCCTAAGAGTAAATCGCGTACACCGCCGCCGACTAAATAGGCTTTAAAACCTGATTTATTCAGTCTGTATAATACCTTAAGGGCATTTTCGCTGATTTGTTTGCGCGAGATGGTATGGGCATCTCTCGGCACTAACTCTAAGCTTAACGCACCGGAACTTTGTTCTGGCGTTGTTGGTTCAATCTGAGCTTGAGTCGGAGCGGTCGTTTTAGGCGCGTCTTCAAATAGCTGTTTGCAGAATTGGCTGATACGGCGAAAAATGGGACACCTCGAAATATGATCTGTTATTTGATTAAAAATCTGGCGGCTATCATATACCAAATGCAGCCTAATGAGTATATCAGGGCTCGATCAGTATCTCAGATTGTTGCGGTATAGTGGATAATTGAAACTGATCTACGGCTTGAGCGAGCATTTGTGCCACAGAACCTTGGGTCTCAACAGGTTGTTGGCCTAAAAATGCCAGCGCCGCATTGAGGCTCGACTGTGGATTAAGCGTATCAATCGCCTGCGCATGATTCTGTTTAGAGAGTTTAAATCCCTGACTTAAACAGGCGAGTGGCAAGTGCAACCATTGCGGTGCCGCTAAGCCAAAGTTTTGATACAAACTCAGTTGGCGACAGCTGGCTTCGATTAAGTCACAACCTCGAACCACTTCAGTGATGCCTTGATAAGCATCGTCGAGCACTACGGCCAGTTGATAGGCGTACAGGCCATCACTGCGTTTGATAATGAAATCCTCGGCGGCAAAATGGCTATCGACGCAAATATGCCCCATGAGGTTATCGTCAAATTGCTGCACTTGCGCGGTATTAACTATCCGCACCGCCCCAGACTTAACCACATTTGTAGCTTGAGTTTGTGGCAAGCGGTGACAGCGGCCATCGTAGACGCCGCCCATGGCTTGAATTTGCTTGCGACTACATTGGCAGAAATAGGCTTTATCTAGGGTGAGCAGCGAATCAATTTGTGCTTGATAGGCCGCAGTGCGCTGGCTCTGATACAGAGGCACATCATCCCACTCAAATCCATAGGCTTCTAAGGTGCGCAAGATATCATCGGCGGCGCCTTTGACTTCCCGTGGAGGATCGATGTCTTCAATACGAATTAACCATTTACCCTGTTGCGATCGCGCACGCAGATAACTGCCAAGGGCGGCGATAAGCGAGCCAAAGTGCAAGGCACCCGAAGGCGAAGGCGCAAAACGGCCGACATAGGGGCGATGAGTTGAAGTTGGGGAAGATAAAGTCGCCATAGTACTGAGTTAGCAGCTAGTGTCAGTCAAAGTGGGCGTATTTTAGAGGGATACAAGGATAAAAGCGAATCGGGGTAAATTGGAGTGAGCTTGGCTTCAACTCGAAGAGTCAAGGCGTTGTTAGAAACAAATAGGCGGGGAAATCCCCGCCCAGTATGCTTGATTAACCAGCCATTTGTTTCTCTTTGATCTCTGCAAGCGTTTTACAGTCGATACATTGATCGGCTGTTGGACGCGCTTCGAGACGGCGGATGCCGATTTCGATACCGCAAGAATCACAGAAGCCGAAATCGTCTTCTTCAATTTTTTGCAGTGTTTTTTCGATTTTTTTGATCAGCTTACGTTCTCTATCGCGAGCACGAAGTTCGAGGCTGAACTCTTCTTCTTGTGCTGCACGGTCAACAGGATCGGGAAAGTTTGCGGCTTCGTCCTGCATGTGGCTAAGAGTACGGTCGACCTCTTCACGCAACTGATTGCGCCAAGCTTCAAGAATTGTCTTGAAGTGACCCAGTTGCTTAGCGTTCATATACTCCTCACCCGGTTTTTCCTGGTAAGGATTTACACCTGCGATAGCGAGTACGCCAAGTTTTTTGGTGCCTTCAGGCATAACGCATCTCCTGTAATCATTTGCGTTTGTAGGGCGTCCTTAAGAACGGCCGCTATCTATAGCAGAATCTTCACATCGAGGCAAACTTTTCATTCTGCTTTGATTGAATTTTTTGACTATGTTCGCTAATTCAAATGAAATCAAATTTAACTCAGCCTTAACATCATACTCGGACAACGCAGGCTTGGGCTAGGTGAATCTCAGTCGGGGACATTTCGCAGCGATAGGCAAGGACTTCCACTCCTGCTAACACTGCTTTTTTCAGTAACTTAGCATATTCAGGGTCGATATGTGCAGCGGGAGCAACACTGAATATGTCACTGTGCTGCACCACAAACAGCAATACGGCTCTGTGGCCTTGACTGACCATGTGCATCAATTCACGTAAATGTTTTTGACCTCGTAGGCTCACAGCATCAGGAAAATAACCTTGGCCATCCTCGAGCAAAGTACAACTTTTGACTTCTATATAACAGGCGGGTTTTTGAGCACCCTGTAGCAGGATGTCGATGCGGCTATTTTCATCACCATATTTAACTTCACGGCTTAGGCTGTCATAACCCGTGAGCTCCTTGATGATGCCTTTATTGATGGCTTCTTCGGCTAAGGTGTTGGCCTGACCCGAGTGGATACCGATTAGGCCAGCATCTGGCGTGGTCATCAGTTCCCATGTATGGGCATATTTACGTTTAGGGTTATCAGAGGTAGAAAACCAGACGGTTTCACCGGGATACAGGCAATTACGCATAGAACCCGTATTGGGGCAATGCAGAGTGATCTCACTGCCGTCGCTTAACTGCACATCGGCCAGAAAACGTTTATAGCGGCGCAGTAAAATGCCCTGTTGTAGTGGCGGAGTAAATTCCATCGGTAGACTTATATCGGCTGTTCTAGGCCGCAAAGCCTAGCAAATTTCGCAAATGTTTACAGATTTTACCTGAGTAACTTCAGCCAATCGCTTTGCGTCATCGCCTGCTAGCAGTAAACTGCCGCCATAAAGTTTGTTCTGATTGCTGATTGATTGTTCTAAAACGAATCGAAAAATAAGGATCCCTAATGAGTGAACTAAAAGTAACTGAATTAATGAAAGTGCAATTAACCAAAGAAGCGCCGGTCGCCCACTGGGGCAAAGCCGATGTGACTTATACTACCGACGGTGCGCAAATTCATTTAGCGGGTGGCGATGAGCTGCGTCAAATTCAAATGGCGGCCCGTAAACTGCGCAGCCAAGGTATTAGCAGTGTGGTGTTAGCTGGGCAGCTTTGGGATCTCAATAGCCAGTGGGTGTTTGCCCAAGGTTTCGCGACGGCAAAACCAGGTTATCAAGTCCATTGGTGTGGTGATGAAGCTGTACAAGCCGAATTGCAACGTCGACTCGATGTGGCAACCTTTGCCCGTCAACTGATCAACGATACGCCTGAAAACCTATCGCCAGTGAAGCTTGCCCAACAAGCGGCGAAATGGTTGGCTGAAGTCGGTGGCGATATGGTGAGCTATCGGATTATCGAAGGCGAAGCGCTGCTGGAAGAACAGTGGATTGGTATCCATGCAGTCGGTCGCGGTAGTGAGCGTCCACCAGCAATGTTAGAGTTAGACTTCAACCCATTAGCTGCTGATGCACCCGTGTCTGTGGCGCTTGTGGGTAAAGGGATTACTTTTGATTCTGGCGGTTACAGCATCAAAGCCTCTGAAGGCATGTTAGGCATGAAATGCGACATGGGCGGCGCGGCGACTGTGACTGCCGCGCTCGGTTTAGCGATCAAATCTGGCCTAAACAAACGGGTTAAACTCTTCTTATGTTGTGCTGAAAACTTGATCAGCGGCCGTGCTTATAAGTTAGGCGATATCCTTACCTACAAAAATGGCGTGACAGTTGAAGTGGTGAACACAGATGCGGAAGGGCGCTTAGTGTTGGCCGATGGTCTGCAAGCCGCTTCTGCGACAGGTGCACCTTTTATTATCGATGCAGCGACCCTTACAGGCGCCGCTGTGATGGCTGTTGGCTCAAACTACAACGCGATTTTCTCGCCACAGACTGATGTGTTGCAACTGGCTCAGCAAAAAGCCACGAGTGTTGCCGAGCGTGTATGGCCGCTGCCGCTGGATCCTTGGCACAAAGAAATGTGTCCATCTGCCTATGCTGACACAGCCAACAGCCGCGCAATGAAAGGTGGTGGTGCAGGTGGTGCTTCTAATGCGGCTGGTTTCCTATGGCGCTTTGTTTCACCAGAAGCTAAATGGTTACACGTTGATTTAGCGGGCGCCTTTGAAGATTCTGCTTCTGCTATGTGGGGCGCGGGTGCAACGACCCACGGCGTATTGACCATTAGTGAATTGATCAAAGGCTAAACCTAGCTCTACACTTAGCGCCAAGACTTAAGTCAGATAGGTTAGCGCAGATCCATTAAGGTTCTGCAGACTGGATTAAAACCGCCTACGGGCGGTTTTTTATTGGGTGAAATACTAGGCCAATAGTTTACTTGGCGTTTCAGCGGCTTCATGGCATGTTATGGCAGAGCATTTTTATTTAGGAAACATGATGATAACTATACGAAAAGCAACGAAAGCGGATGCTCAGGCCTGCTGGGATATCCGCAATGCAGCCATCAATAAAGGCTGCGCCGGATTTTATGATGTGGGCGATCTGATTATTTGGACCGAAGGCGAACTGACCGAGCAATTTAGTCGTATAGTCGATGCACATTTTTATGTGGCAGAGTTGTCCTCTGACGAGTTGTCGCTTAAGACTGTGGTTGGCACTGCTATGTTGGATGAACCCTATGCCCAGATAGAGGCGCTGTTTGTTTCCCCCGATGCTATGGGGCTTGGTGTCGGTAAAGCGCTACTGCAATTTATTGAAACCATGGCTTTTAATCAGGGCATTGCTCAGCTGAGGTTGGAATCGACTTTGAATGCGGTGGATTTCTATCGCCACTGTGGTTTTGGTGGTGAAGGTTTAGAAGAGGAATCCATCTACTGCTCGCCTAGAGGCATAGCCTTAGAGTGCAGGGTGATGTATAAAAATCTAGGGCGGCCTTTGGCCTGCTAGGGCGCCGCAAAAAACGCTGCTGCTAGAATCTAGGGTGTTGCTTTGCAAATGCTAGAACGCCGCGTTGCGGCTACGGATAACGGCACGCAGCAAACTGCTACAGAACGTCACTTTGTGACTCACGATTTACGCAACGGGCTTTGCCCTTATGGTGAGCGCTGCGTTCTGTGAGTGAGTTTACGAACGTTCTATTTTCCTAGAATCTAGAATCTAGAGCCTAGAGCCTAGAGCCTAGAGCCTAGAGCCTAGAGCCTAGAGCCTAGAGCCTAGAACCTAGAACCTAGAACCTAGAACCTAGAACCTAGAACCTATTTTCTGAGAGGTTGCTGACATACTCAAGGAAATCGACAGAGCAAGTATGGATGTGGAATTAACTCTGAAGACTTAGAGTTTAAGATAAGGTTGCTGACATACCCGAGGAAATCAACAGATCAAGCATGGATGCGGAATTAACTCTGAAGCTTTAGAGTTTAAGATAAGGTTGCTGACATACTCAAGGAAATCAACAGATCAAGTATGGATGCGGAAGTAACGCTGAAGACTTAAAGGTTGCTGACATACTCAAGGAAATCAACAGATCAAGTATGGATGTGGAATTAACTCTGAAGACTTAGAGTTTAAGATAAGGTTGCTGACATACTCAAGGAAATCAACAGATCAAGCATGGATGCGGAAGTAACGCTGAAGACTTAAAGGTTGCTGACATACTCAAGGAAATCAACAGATCAAGATGGGGGAATTAACTCCCAAGAGTATGCCAACTATCGTTCTTTCGCCTGAAATCCCGATGCCGACAAGATTAGCGCTAATGGCTTAAATCAAACTTAATCTATTGCAAAAAAAGACTTTATTTCCTTAGCCTTTCGTTAAATTCGCCCCCCATTCGCAAAGTTTTAGTTTGCTTCGGGAGTATTGAGTTGCTGGCGTTTTTCCATCAAATCTTTAATCAAAGGCGTGAGGATAAGCTCCATGGCTAGCGACATTTTACCGCCGGGAACCACTAAGGTGTTGACCCGTGACATAAATGAACCTTGGATCATATTGAGGTAATAGGGGAAATCGACATTATTGATGCCGCGAAAACGGATCACCACAAAGCTCTCGTCTAAGCTCGGAATATCTTTGGCGCTGAAGGGGTTAGAGGTATCGACCGTTGGCACCCGCTGAAAGTTAATGTGAGTGCGGGAGAACTGTGGCGTCATGTGCTTAATATAGTCATCCATACTGCGCACAATCGAGCCCATGACTTTTTCACGGCTGTGGCCGCGCTCCGAAGTGTCACGGATAATTTTTTGGATCCACTCTAAGTTGACTATGGGCACCATACCGATCAACAGATCGACATGCTGGGCGACATTGGCGTCACCGGTAACCACGCCGCCATGCAGGCCTTCGTAGTAGAGCATGTCGGTATTTTCTGGCAAGGGTCGCCATTGGGTAAAAGTGCCGGGCATCTGGTTAAAAGGCACGGCCTCATCGAAGGTGTGTAAATAGCTGCGGGTTTCACCTTGGCCTGTGGCGCTGTAATCGCGAAAGCATTGTTCCAAGCGGGCAAAGTTATTGGCCTCTGGACCAAAATAACTGAGGTTACGGTTTTCAGCTTGGGATTTACGGATCATCACTTCCATTTCAGCGCGGGTAAAATGATGAAAGCTGTCGCCTTCGACAAAGGCGGCGTTAATCCCTAGTTGGCGAAAAATATGGCTAAAGGCGGTGGTCGTCGTAGTGGTTCCCGCGCCTGATGAGCCTGTAACTGCAATAATGGGATGTTTTGCTGACATTTTTTCTACCTAGCTAGGAACCAAAAGAGCCGCTTATGGGGAAGCGATAAAAACGCGAGTACTATTTATACGGTACAGAGGTAGGACTGGTCAATCTTGCTGCTGTGCTATTTGATCCGCTGAGCGTATCGCGAAGGACTCATCGTCCTCACTGTACTCTAATTTCAGCTTACCTTGTTTAAGTGCTTGTTGACATTGGACTATCGCCTGCGCCAGTTCCTGCTCATCAAGACTGGCAAAGCTGCCATCCTCCACTTGACCGAAGAGATATTCGCGGATCAAATTGGCGAGCGTTTCCTTCGGGAGTTGTAATAGGGTTTCATAGGGAATGAGCATCGGTGCTTCCTTGGAGAATATTGTCGCCGTTGATGGGGTCTACGCTAAGTGGGTCAACACTTTGATCGCCGAGTAAAAAGTGTAAAATCCGTCGCTCAAGATAGAAGCGCGGTTTCCAAGGTGTACCGCCTTCGATAAAGCCAACATGACCGCCATAGGGATGCAGTTCGTATTCTACATAACCCGATAATTGGTTTGGCTGGGGGATCACTTCATCTGTCATAAAGGGATCGTCCTTGGCATGGATGATAAGCGTCGGTTTAGTAATGCGGCTGACAAAGGGTAAACCACTGGCACGCGTATAGTAATCGTCTACGCCGTCAAAGCCGTGCAATGGCGCTGTGACTTTATCGTCAAAACCATAGAAGGTATTTAAACGGTCGACCTGCAACTGGCTCAGCGGCATAGAGATGGCTAAGTCGGGATCGTTCAGCTTATGGCTGATTTTTTGCTGTAACTGTTTGATTAAATAGCTTTGATATACCTTCGAAAAACCATTTTCTAAACGTTTAGCGCAGGCGGACAATTGCAGCGGCGCCGAGACAACCACTGCGCGAGCTAATAAACTGTCATCCTGATATTCGCCCTGATACTTAGTCAGCACATTGCCGCCTAAACTGTAACCTACGGCTAATAAGGGCGATTGCGGATACGCGCTTTTCAGTGTTGATAGACTAAACTGTAAATCGTCCGTGTCACCACTGTGATAACTGCGCGCGAGGCGATTGGCCTCACCCGAGCAACTTCTGTGATGGTGCACGACTGCTGCGAGTTGCTGTTCTTTACAGGCTTGCAGTATCCGCCGCGCATAATGGGACTGAGCACTTCCTTCTAAGCCGTGGATGATCACCACGATAGGTTTGCCAGACTGCGGAAAATCCTGCCAATCTAAATCGACAAAATCGCCATCGGGCAACTCTAAGCGCTGCCGCTGTAATGCTGGTTTGGCCACTTTAGTGAATACGGGTAAAATCGTTTGTACATGGGGACTCTTGGCCCACCAAGGCGGCATAAAGGAATTTGGCATGGGTGTTTATCTTGGTATCGGCTATTGCTGAAAATTAAAACGTGTGTTTAATTTATATCCAAGCGACTTCAAAATGCTGAAATTCTTATTTTGAGGTCGCTTGGATATAAACGCGTGGGCAGTGTAGCACAATTGTTTTTTATGCTGATATTTAGGCCGACATTTAGATTGATATTTAGGAGATAGAGATGAAGCGACGAACCTTTTTGATGGGCGCGTTTGCCGGTACGGCGGCGTTAGCCTTAGGGGTCAATCTCTATTCTCCTGAGTTTAGTTTGCCCGAGGACAGCGAAGGCAAAGATTATCGCTTGTTGTTTAGCGTGCTTTTACCTGTGATGCTCGACGGCGCTTTGCCCGATGTGGCAACTCACAAGCTCGCGGCGCAAAATCGCACTTTAGATGCCATCAAACAGTCCATTTCTGTGCTACCCGAGGAGCAGCAAACCGAGTTATTTGAACTGCTCGATATGCTCGAAAATCGCCTCGGCTTACTCGTACTGACCTCAAGCATGACACCGTTATTGATGCGCTCTCCCGCCGAGTTAACTGAAATGCTAGAAACCTGGCGCCACAGTTATTTTGCGCTGTTACAAACCGCTTATCTTGGATTGCGGGAATTAGTGATGGCCAGTTATTACGCTTGCCCTGAACATTGGAGCCGCCTGCATTATGCCAAACCTGAACTGTTCAAATAGCTCGCCCGTTTGTAACTGAATAAAACGCCCAATAATAAGCATCTTACCCGCGACAGTGGAGCACTCAAGTTGGCAGTCATAGATCCCATAGTGAATGGTTTAAACTCAGGTTGGTTACATACCGACGCGAGCCAATTGCAAGAAAACCAACAGTTTGAAGCCGATGTGATTATTGTCGGCACGGGTGCTGGTGGCGGTGTGGCGGCCGAAATCCTCACCCAAGCAGGGCTAAGCGTGATCATGATTGAGGCGGGGCCGCTAAAATCCTCCAGCGATTTTAATATGGAAGAGCGGGTCGCTTATCCCAACTTGTATCAACAAGCCGCTGCGATGAAAACCGCCGACAAGGCGATTGGGATTTTTCAAGGCCGCGCAGTCGGTGGCTCAACCACAGTTAACTGGACCACTTCTATTCGCACGCCGACCGAGGCGTTAGCTTTTTGGGCGCAACATAAGTCGGTTGCAGGGCTTAATCGCGAGAGCTTAGACCCTTGGTTTGAGCAAATGGAGCAGCGGCTCAATATCCATGAATGGAACTATGAGCCTAACCGTAATAATGCCGCCCTGAAGCAAGGTTGTATCAATCTTGGCTGGGAATACACAGTCATTAAACGCAATGTGGCGGGTTGCTGGAATACCGGCTATTGCGGCATGGGTTGTCCGGTTAATGCGAAGCAATCTATGTTAGTCACCACGATTCCCTCGGCACTTGAGAAAGGCGCGCAACTGATCAGCCGCGCTAAAGTGACTAAGATTGAGCACCATAATGGCCAAGTGTTTGCGTTAAAAGCGCAGGCGCTGGATGTGAATTTACGACCCACTGACGTTGAGCTGTTATTTAAGGCTAAACATTATATTTTGAGTGCGGGCGCTATCCATACGCCGACGATTTTGATGCGCTCGCAGGTGCCCGATCCCAACAAACTTTTGGGAAAACGCACTTTTTTACATCCGACTTTGTTATCCGGCGGCGTGTTTGCCGATTCGATCAATGGCCATAGTGGCGCGCCGCAATCTATCTATTCCGATGAATTTGTGTGGAAAAATGACGCCGATGGTGAGCTCGGCTATAAACTCGAAGTTCCGCCAGTGCACCCGATTTTAATTGCCTCTAAAACCTTAGGTTATGGCGCGAGTCATGCCGAGTTAATGGCGCAGTTCAATCAGTTGCAAGTGACGATTGCCTTAATCCGCGATGGTTATCATCCCGACAGTCAGGGCGGTGAAGTGCACTTAACCCCTAAGGGATTTACCTTAGATTATCCGTTGACCGATGCCTTTTGGCGGGCCGCAAGACGCGCTTTTGCTAGTATGGCGGAGTTACAATTCTCGGCTGGCGCATTAAAAGTGTTGCCGATCAGCGATGGTATGCCTTACTTATCTTCGTGGAAGGACGCCAAAGAGAGCATTGCGCAGATGTCACTCGCGCCACTGCGTACTATCGTCGCATCGGCCCATGTGATGGGCGGTTGTCCCTTCGGCGAAGATGAAAAGCTTTCTATGGTCAACAGCTATGGTCAGTCGCACTATTTAGAAAATCTGTCTGTAATGGATGGGTCTATCTTCCCGACCAGCCTTGGCGCTAACCCGCAGCTGTCGATTTATGGCATCACAGCACGTAATGCCACTGCACTCGCGCAAAAGCTCACCGACGGTAAAGGGTGATGTTACCTAAGCCAATGATTCTGATGCTGAGTTGCAGAGAACTCAGCAGCAGATTAAGTTGCTGAAACGTATGCCGCAGCAACTTATGCAGACGTAATTTATGCTTGTAGAAACCTACGTTGCTTAAGACTATGCTCGCCGTGGCTTAGGGCTGAATGGTGCTAATGGGTAAATGTCCTGTTTTCACTAAGATAATGGTTTCCTCTTCGACAAAAGGGAAATGGCCGCTCATGTGCGGACTGCGTATCCAAGTGTGGCGCGGATATTCCCCTTGTTCATCTTGAAACTTGCCCGATAACACCAATATTTCTTCGCCGCCAAAATGTCGATGGGGTTGAAAGGTTTCACCCTTAGGCCATTTCACTAATGCAGTATGTTCATGCTCGAATTCATGTAGCAGCATCACTTGTAAGCCGCCTATGCCTTGTAACCAAGGAGTCTGCTGAGTGTTAATCTTGACCACATCAAGATCTCGCGGATTGAATTGATTGAGTTTAACTAAGATAACGCAGCCTTCTTGGCTAAACGGCGCGTGTTGGCTCCCTGGCGGATGGCGAAGATAACTGCCCGCGGGGTAATCGCCGTTTTCATCGGAAAATACCCCCTCGAGCACAAAGATTTCCTCGCCCAGCGGATGCTTGTGGGTCGCAAACTGCGAACCCGCGTCGTATTTCACTATGCTGCTGGTGTGTCCTGATTCTTTAGCCTCCCGCTCGAGTGGTTTGCGCCAAACGCCTTGAGCAGGACTTGGCAACCAGGGTTGCTGCTGCGTATCAATAACGACACGTTCGCTAAAGTTCATATTGAGCATAGTGTTAGACCTTATTTAACCTTAACTTAGAATAGTGATTGTTTACTGTGTTCGTTGCGTCTTGCTGCGCTAACAGTGTGCGAGCTGCGCTCTGCGATGTTAGCTGTGTATTAGCATACTTGCTGTGTCTGCAATATTAGTTGCGTCCAGCCATCACGCCGCCATCAACATCCCAAATCGCGCCGGTCACCCAGCTGGTGTCATTGGATAAAAGAAAACAAATGCTGTTCGCCACATCGCTCGGCGTGCCGACTCGACCAATCGGGTGAAAAGCGTTGAAGCTTTCAATCACTTGGTTTAGCTCTGCCTCTGGGATGAAAGCGTTATAGATGGGCGTATTGACCACGGCGGGTGAAACCGCGTTGACGCGAATATGCTTATCCGCCAGTTCCATCGCTAAATGCTGGGTTAATGCGTGTAATCCGGCTTTGGCCATGGAATAGGCCGATGACGGAGTGGCTTTAACCGCTTGTTTTGCCCACATAGAACCTATGTTCACTATACTACCGCCGCCCGCATCAATCATCTTGTGGGTCACGGCTTGGGTGATCCTGAACAGGGCTTTATTTAACGCCATGTAGAGATCGTACTCAGCCTCTGAGTGGTCGATAAAGGATTTTGGATTGAAATAACCCGCAGCATTGACTAGGTAGCCGACTTTTTGCTCAAGCTGGCTAATGTGTGCGGTTAACCTATTAACATCCGCAGCTTGGTAAAGGTTGGCTTGAAAACCGTCGACGCGTAACTCGGCTGTCGGATGGGCGTGTTTGATTGCGGCGACGGCTGCGGTGAGTTTATCTTGCTGATTGCCGACGATGAGTACTGATACGCCTTGTTCGGCTAATTGTTTCGCCGTTTCGAAACCTATGCCGCTGCTACCACCGACAATAATGGCGAGATTTGAGGTATTAAATTGCATTTTCTACTCCTAAGTATTATCAAGGTGGTAATCTTAAGAACTCAATAACTGTCTGAACAGTAAGTACAAATAGGTAAGGCAGGTACTTTTTGGTACATCTTTATGAATAACAATGAAAAAATTATTTCACGCAAATCGCCCCCTGAGCGTTCTGCCCGTATGGTCGAGACGATTTATGGTTGTAAATGGTCATTAACGGTTTATCAGCTGTTGGCCAGTGGGGTACAAAGACCGGGGGAAATGGTGCGCTCAGTCGAAGGTCTTTCAACTAAGGTATTGAATCAATGTTTAAAAAAGAACATAGAATTTGGCATCTTAGATAAGGTCATTTATAACGAGCTGCCGCCGCGTGTCGAGTATCAAGTGACTGAGTTTGGCCAAAAATTTCTGCATATTTTGGATGAGCTGGAAAAGTTACAGCAAGAAATCGACGCTTAATTAACGTTCTTTTGTAGCAGTTCAATTTCGATAAGGTAAATCGCAGCGGTTTATTTTATCGAGATGAAGCGCTACTCAAGGGAGCGTGCGGCTGGTCGGAAATGGGAGTGTATATGCCTAAAAAGAGATTACGGGAAGGCGGCTGCTTATGCGGGGCGATTCGTTATCAGATTGAAGGTGAACCCTTCGATGCGGATTATTGCCACTGCCGTTCGTGCCAAAAAAGCACGGGCTCTGCATTTGGGGCTTGGATGGATTTTAAACTCAACCAAGTGATTTGGCTTAAAGGTCTGGTGACTGAGTTTGCATCGTCTGAGTTTATTCGCCGTGGATTTTGTGACCAATGCGGTACATCGTTAACCTACCGACATACTCAATATCCCGATTATTTGACCTTGAGCATAGCGAGTCTGGACGATGCTAACCAAGTTCAGCCTAAGTACCATATTTATACTGAGAGTCAGCTGAACTGGTTGGTGATCAAGGATGACTGTCAACGCTATTCACAAGGCCGCAGCTGTTAGCGGCTCAGATGATCATAGTATTAATTTGATTGAGCTCGATCTAACTTAGCTGTGCTTGATTTAACGTGATTTGTTTGGGCTAGGTCAGGGCGCGATTAAGCCGATTTCGTTGGCGTCTATTTCACTGAGTCTAAACAAGCTTAAGTAGCTCACCAGATTCGTCGTTTGGCCGCTTGGGTTGAGTTCATTGAGTTTATTCAAGATGGTTCGCTGCGCTTTACGTTCCATCATCAGCTCAACGGCGAGCATCTGCTGATACTCTTGCTCATTTAGGCTGGACTTAGCGAGTTTACGTAATTTGCGGTAGGGCATGAGAAATCTTTCATCCCATTCACCCACAGCGCTCATCAGCGATTGCCATTGGTCCGTGCTGTATTGCTGCGGCCCAGACACATCCATAGTGATATCTAAATATTGCGCCAGTAGCAGTAGATTGACGTTCACCTGACAGCTATTTTGCAATTCGAGACAGAGCGCTTTGTTTTGCGCATAGCTCATATCACACCATTGCCAGAGTTGACTGTCGAACTGGGTTAAAACCGCCATACTATTTCCTTGTATTGCCGCTGCTACTGACTTTTATGTAAAAGAACGCTGGAGTTATTGTTGCTCCATGACCTCAAGTTCCATTGCATCTATCTCTTCTTGCAACTCGAGCCATTGCATTTCACTGTCTTCTAAGGTTTGCGTCAAGCTCGTTCGTTCGGTTAGTACCGAGGTTAGCTTGGCTTTGTTATCTTGATCATACAATTCGCTATCGGCCAGCAAGTGTTCTAGCTCGGCGAGGCGTTCGCTCAGCTTCTGCTGCTCGGTTTCTAACTTAGTTTGTTTACGCTTGAGCGGCGATACCTTTTGGCGGATTTCGGCCTCGAGGCGTTTTTGCTGCTTTTTATCAGCGGCAGGTTTGATCTCGTCACTGGTGCTGTTTTGATTCGAGTTGGCTTTGGCCGCATCGAGCAACCATTGGTGATAATCGTCTAAGTCACCGTCGAAGGCGCGCACTTCACCTTGATCCACCAGATAATAATCGCTACAGGTTAATCGCAGTAAATGCCTATCATGCGAGACGACAACCATAGCACCTTCAAAGGTTTGCAGTGCCATTGTCAGAGCGTGGCGCATCTCTAAGTCTAAATGGTTGGTGGGTTCATCGAGCAGCAATAGGTTAGGGCGTTGCCAAACTAATAGCGCCAACACTAAACGGGCTTTCTCGCCGCCGGAAAAGGGCCGTACAGGTGAGAGCGCCATATCGCCGTTAAAACCAAAACCGCCTAAGAAGTTGCGTAGTTCTTGCTCTCTGGCATTGGGCGCCAGACGCACTAAATGCTGCATCGGCGTATCGTCGAGGCGCAAAAATTCGATTTGATGCTGGGCAAAGTAACCGATATTGACGCCAGGATTAGGTTCATACAAACCTGTCATTGGCGATAATTGACCCGATAACAGCTTGATTAATGTCGATTTACCCGCGCCGTTACGGCCGAGTAAACCAATGCGCGCACCCGGCACTAAGTTTAAATGCACTTTACTAAGAATTGGCTTATCGCTATAACCGATCGCGACTTGTTCCATCTTAATCAGTGGATTGGGCAGGGCTTCTGGAGCACGAAACTCCATATAAAAGGGGCTGTCGGCTTGAGACGGCAACAACTCAGTCATGCGCTCTAGTGCCTTTAAGCGGCTCTGCGCTTGTTTGGCTTTACTTGCCTTGTAACGGAAACGGTCAACAAAGGACTGCATGTGTGCACGTTCTTTTTGTTGGCGTTCGAAGGCAACCTGTTGCTGCGACATACGTTCAGCACGAATGCGCTCAAAGGCACTGTAATTGCCTTTGTAGAAATTGAGTCTTTGATTTTCAACGTGGACGATTTCATCAACGATTTCATCGATAAAGTCCCTATCATGGCTGATTAAAATCAGCGTGCCTTGATAGGACTTAATCCAACCTTCGAGCCAGTACATGGTATCTAAGTCTAAGTGGTTGGTGGGTTCGTCGAGGAGCAATAAGTCAGAGCGGCACAGTAGCGCTTGGGCTAAGTTAAGGCGCATACGCCAACCGCCCGAAAAGCTTTTCACTGGATTGCTTTGTTCGGCTTCACTAAAGCCCAGACCCGCTAACAATGAACCCGCGCGCGAATGAATCGCATAACCACCGATAGCGTCGATTTTGCCGTGTAAGAGTGCGATGGCATTGCCATCGTTATCTTCTTGGGCCTTGTGTAATAGGGCTTCTAATTGACGATATTCGCTATCGCCATCGATCACATATTCCAGTGCCGAGACGTCGAGCGCAGGGGTTTCTTGGGCCACAGTGGCAATTTGCCAGCCAGAAGGCAGACTAAATTCACCTTTATCTAGGCTTAAGTGACCTAAAATTAATGCGAGCAGTGAAGATTTGCCTGTGCCGTTAGCACCGACTAAACCGACCTTATGGCCGGGATAAATCGTGAGAGAGGTCTCATCTAGCAGGGTTTTGCTGCCACGGATTAATTGCGCTTGGTTGATGCTGATCATTGACTACAACTTGGTTAGAACGTGAATTCGTCAGGGCACAGATAATAGCGTACAACCCAGTTTCAAACCACAGCCTGACCCGATAACTCGGACAATTATTCGACTTTTCAGGATGATCTTTAGCGAATCGCATCACATCGACCTAAGACCTCATACTTTCAGGTAACACTGGTATTCAATCATCAGTGTGGCAAAATAGCGGCAATTTCTTCGGCCGAGTCCCTTGGCCCTGCTATCTGGTCCTTTATCTATTATGACAAACACTAAAATCAAAAAGCGTTTCGTAGCCGGTGCTAAGTGCCCAAAATGTAGCGCCAAAGACAGCATTTTACTCTACAAGGAAAACGGCATCGAAACCGTTGAATGCACAGAGTGTGATTACCGTGAACAGCAAACCGATGAAAAGGTTGCTGAAAAAGCCACCGGCGCTGTGATCGGCGTGTTTAAACCGGATTAGGTTGAAGATTCAATTCAAGTGAGAATCTGAATGTGACCACTTTAAAGGTCACATTCCAAAGCTTGGCTAACCATTCAAGATAACGATCGCGTCAGTTGTGCAGCATGAATTGTCATTGTTTCCCCAGTGACTCGCCATAAACTCGTCCATGAGGGCTCAACTAAAACATCCTGTTTTAGAAGGTCACAGGTGCAACAATGCCAATCTTAGCTAAGTCCTTAATTCACAATCCGCCCTAAACAGCTTTTGCCCCAAAGCAAGATAACTTTGTTGTCAGTTTGCAGCATGAATTGTCATTGTTTCCCCTATGACTCGCCATAAACTCGTCCCTGAGGGCTCGACGACGGCATCCATGCCGCCAACGGTCACAGTTGCAACAATGCCAATCTTAACTAACACTTTTGCTGTTCGTTTAGCTAAAAAGATATTGCCCCAAAGCTTGTTAGCACACGTTTGTTCGTTCTGGACTTTACGAAAGAGTTACCCTACAAAATCTCATCTATTAGCCCTCCACTTTAGTGCTTCTCTATAACAGCCGAATCCTGGTTAGATATACAGTCATATCGTATTACGCTAGTTTTTGAGGGTTTTGAGAGCAACATCCGTGCGCGTTTTTCCAAAAAATAAAATTGAAAGTCATTTTAAATCAATTAGATAAAATATATTGAGCTTAGTTAATAGGTTTGGAAAACGCGCATGCGCGTTTTTCCGGATGGTGTATTTGTAAAAAATCTGATAACTTCTTTACATACAGATAGTTAACTGTGCGCATTTTTACTGGTCTAACGTGATAAACGCGCATGCGCACGAATAAAATGTTATGTGTTTTGGTGAGCCATGGAAGACTTTATTTCTTTAATAGCCAGAGGTGTTTTTTGGCTTTTCGTTGAAATGTTTTTTTATAAATTATGTTACGTTGTGGGTTACTACTCTTTATGCCTTATCTCGGCGGGAAAGCACCCCAAGTATGAGCTTGAATTGCATGAAGAAGTTGAAAACTATCTATGGGGAAATTCTTTGGTTTCGCTCTTTGGGCTGCTACTAATCGCATTTACTATAGGAGTACTTTTACATTGCGTAATTTGAGAAAACACATAACAAACAAAGGCAAGGCGACGCATACCGCGCGCTTGCTTTGAGCGTTAAGGCCATAATGAGAAATTTCCGTAATCTGTCTAAAAATGAAAATGAAGAACTTTCTAGAAAGTTCTCATTTCTGTTGAAGTACAACGAAGATTGTACCGCAGAGGATTTTAGCTGTGCTTCGGTGACAGTATTTGATCATTGGCTATATGAATCTGACTCTTTAAGTATTATTGCTGATGCAACAGATGATCAGATAAGAGCTTGGAACGGAATCATCAAAAGGTTTTTGACACAGCTTGTTGAGTTGGAAAAACCGATTAAATATAAGTACATTGGCCGCAATACTAAGCAAAAGTTGCAGTTTTCGCGTTTTATTGGCAGTGATGACTTAGGCTTATATGTTGCAAACCTGTTTGATGTTGTTTATGCAACCAATTTAGTATTTGTGCGTTTAGGTGTTGAACTTTGGTTCGAGGACAACTGGACAATTCACTTTAAATATAAAAATCAGAAGGATTGTTTGGAAATGTTCGAATTGATCGCTAGTCTAGGGCTGTATATTTTGCCTGCCTATTCAGAAGATCATCTAAATAATTACGAGACTCTGTCAGCATATTTGCGTAGCCAGGGCCTTAACAAGTTACTTCATCGGACTGCTAACGCAGCCGCTGAGTAAAGCGTTATGTGTTTTGGTGAGCCATGGAAGACTTTATTTCTTTAATAGCCAGAGGTGTTTTTTGGCTTTTTGTTGAAATGTTTTTTTATAAATTATGTTACGTTGTGGGTTACTACTCTTTACGCCTTATCTCGGCGGGAAAGCACCCCAAGTATGAGCTTGAATTGCATGAAGAAGTTGAAAACTATCTATGGGGAAATTCTTTGGTTTCGCTCTTTGGGCTGCTACTAATCGCATTTACTATAGGAGTACTTTTACATTGCGTAATTTGAGAAAACACATAACAAACAAAGGCAAGGCGACGCATACCGCGCGCTTGCTTTGAGCGTTATGCGTACAAAGGAAACGAATGAAACCGATAATCGTAAGCTACGATTGCACTGATCACGACCCCATTGATAAATGGGTGCCTGATGATGCGCACGACGTAGATTTCTGGATGAATTTTACTGTTGGGCCAGACTCAGAAGGTGGTGATAATTTTCAGGTTCATATCGTTACACCAAATAATTTAAACGGTAAAAACTCATCAAAACATGCAATCGTTCTTAATGAGTACTCTTGGTCAGGTGTAGTATCTGAGGTCGAAAAAATTCTTGAGCAATGCCAAGGTCAAGATTGGGCTTCAATAAGTGAGCAATTGGCTAAGCATATGTCTTGGGAGTTTGAAAATTACAAACCATATAGTGGTGGCACGTAATGTCGGCGCATAACAAGTGCCATCAATCGGACTTGGGTAAACTGTCACCGTTTTTGCAAAAAGACGCAAAAACGCTGCCACTTCACCCAAGCCGTTGTGGCAGGCGTTAGTTTTTAGGTTAACTAAATGAGATTTAGTGCAGCAATTAAAATTGCTAATCGCGTAGTTGGTTTTGTTTATTTTATTTTCCTTTTCTCTGGTGGGTATATATCTATTTTCTCAGATGTCAGAGTTACAGTTGAAAACGCACCTGGAACGTGGTTTTTTAGTTTGTATGTATCTTTATTATTGCTTGGGTTATGTTCATTTAGTTGTCTGTATTTTTTAAATAAAAGTAATTTTTCCGACGTTCGAAAAAACTGGAAAAACACACACTTTTTAGTTTTACCGATAGTTTTTGCTGGCTGGCTAGCGGCAGCTACATTTGGAGGATTGCCCAAGCTTTTGCATCATTTTTACGTAAGTAATGGCGTAGTTGAGTTAACAGTCATAAAAATGGAAAGCGCAGCCTATAAAGGTCGATGTGCTCCAAGAGTTTCTGTAAAAGAGGTCAGTTTTTTTATTAATGAACATATTTGTTTGTCAGAATCTGTTTACGGCAATCTTGATTTAGGTTCGAAAATACGAGCTTATGGGCGAATATCGCCTTTTGGTCTAGAGGTTGTAAAAGTTGAAAACTAACAAGCGCCTTAAACATCGCGGCCTGCGGCCGCTGGACTCGCAACAAGTTGCTCGCCGTTTAGGCGTGCGTTAACCCATAGAAATTTTTATCCGAAACTGACGAGTTAGAGTTAAGGCTTTAACTCGGAAATGTCCCAAAGTGTGTTACTTATGTTTTTTAAATCTATAGGTTACGTTAATGCCAAAAAGGTGAGTCATGGTGATTAGCGAGACGACCGTCCGTCCCAAGAACGGACTGTCTGTGAGTTGACGAGTCAATGCCATGGCAAACCTGTGTGAGTGGATATCAACAGCCTACCGTTCTATTTTTTCGAATAGTTAGGCCGTGATTTCGCGTTATTCTTTTGTAAACTTCCTTGTTATTCTGCTTCCATCAGCAAAGCGTTTGCGTCTTGTCTTAGCCGTATGATCTTGGCTTTTCACGCACCGCTTTGCTCAACCGATAGGAGAGCAGCAATGAAAGTATTAAGTCAGTTTTCCGCCAAAGCCGCGATGGATGGCGATGGTGTCAATATTCGCCGTGTCGCCGATTTTGTGACGACTAAATTTGATCCTTTCTTGATGATCGACGAAATAAAATCCGATGATGAACAAGATTTTATTGGCGGCTTCCCTGCACATCCCCATCGCGGGATGGAGACCTTCACTTATATTCGTAAGGGCGGTTTTGAGCACCGTGACCAAATGGGCAATGTGAAGGCGATTCGTGCCGGCGATGTGCAGTGGATGAGTACCGGGTTCGGGGTAGTGCATTCTGAAATGCCACTTGCCGATGCTGTCGATGGTCTGCATGGATTCCAAATTTGGGTCAACATGCCCGCGAAAGACAAGCTGCGTCCAGCGAAGTATCAAGATACTGCGGGTAGCGCTAGCGTTGAAGCGACCAATAACACTGGCGCTAGCTTAAAAGCCTTAGCGGGTGATTGGGGCTTTAAAGATCAACCACTGATTAGTGCGGCCATCCAAGGATTAGCGGGCGAAGCTGCCATTGCTGATTTGAGCCTAGCGCCAAACGCTGAGGCCACGCTTGATTTGTCTCAACACGAGTTTGTCGCCTTGTACTTGTACCAAGGTGACTTAAGCAAGGGTGAAGATTCACAGTGGTCATATCATCAGGGCGAGTTTTTAGTGCTTGATAGCCAAAGTGTGCTTAAGCTTAAAGCCGATGAGCGTGGCGCTGGGATGTTACTGTTTGCGGGTAAACCTATCCGTGAAAAAATCGTTCAGATGGGCCCCTTTGTGATGAACACCCAAGCGGAAATTCAGCAGGCGATTCGCGATTATCAAGAAGGGCGTTTCGGCCACATCGCGTAATTTGTTAAATCTGCCGCGCTGAGCTAATTCTAAATCCAAGCCTAAATCTAAGTCTAAGCCCTGTATTCCTACAGGGCTTTTTTGTTGCTGTTCACGCCAGCTATGTCTATTGCTTAAGGACTTGAGGTAAAAGCTGCGCTTTGTTGCTACAATAGCCGTGCTTTTGGGTTGAGCGAGCATAGCGCTTTATTCTTAACTCAAGCTAGCCAGAATCTTGATAGACCAGTTTAATCGATAAGTAACGCAATTTCAGTAACCTAGCAGCCGCTTCGTTACCCACCACAGGATATTCACCTTGAGCAACTCTGATACTAAGCCTAATCCATCAATGGCTTTTTCGACTCTTAAGCTAAAACCCGAACTGCTTGAGAACCTTTCTTCTATGGGCTACAACGAGATGACGCCAATTCAGGCGCAAAGTTTGCCACCCATTTTAGCGGGGCAGGATGTGATAGGTCAGGGTAAAACTGGCTCGGGTAAAACGGCTGCCTTTGGTTTAGGGTTACTGAACAAGTTAGACGTTAAACGCTTTCGCATTCAAACCTTAGTACTGTGTCCTACTCGCGAGTTGGCCGACCAAGTGGCGCAGGAAATTCGTACCCTTGCCCGTGGTATTCATAACGTTAAAGTACTGACACTTTGCGGCGGCGTGCCTATGGGGCCGCAGGTTGGCTCGCTGGAACACGGCGCGCACATTATTGTGGGTACGCCGGGTCGTATCGTCGATCATTTAGATCGCAATCGCTTAGATTTAAGCAATCTCAACATGTTAGTGCTCGATGAAGCCGATCGCATGTTAGAAATGGGTTTCCAACCCGCCCTCGATGCGATTATCGAACAAGCGCCACGTGAGCGTCAGACGTTGCTATTTAGCGCGACGTTCCCAGAGCAAATTCAATCGATTGCTAAGCAAATCATGTATGACCCAAGCATGGTTAAAGTTGAAGGTAATCACGACAGTTTAAGCATAGCCCAGCATTTTTATCACTTAGACGATGACAAGGCGCGTATGCAAGCGCTGCAATTATTGTTGTTAGAACATAAGCCTGAAAGCGCTGTGGTGTTTTGTAACACGAAACGCGAAACTCAAAAAGTGGCCGATGAGCTTGAAGGTTTAGGCTTTAGCGTATTGGCTTTGCACGGCGATTTAGAGCAAAGAGACAGGGACGAAACCCTGCTGCAATTTGCTAATAAGAGTGCCTGTGTATTAGTGGCGACCGATGTTGCCGCCCGTGGTTTAGATATCGATGCACTGGATGCCGTGTTTAACTATCACGTTGCCTACGACACCGAAGTGCACATTCACCGCATCGGTCGTACTGGCCGTGCGGGCAGTAAAGGCGCCGCCTATACCTTCTATAACGACCAAGACGGTTACAAAATTGCCTTGTTAGAAGAGTATTTAGAGCGCGAAATCACCAGCGAATCACTACCATCAGAAAGTCTGCTCGGCAACACGCCTGCAGCCCCAACCATGATCACTTTGCAGATCGATGGCGGTAAGAAGGAAAAGCTGCGTCCTGGGGATATCTTAGGCGCGCTGACAGGCGAAAACGGTATCGAAGGCTCACAGGTGGGTAAAATCCAAGTGACCGATTACCGCGCCTATGTGGCCGTTAATCGTAAGGTTGCCAAGAAAGCACTGAACAAAATTACTGGTGGCCGCATTAAAGGAAAATCTTACCGCGCTTGGCCAATGAAGTAAGTTTGGCCTAGCTTGAGTTGAATCGTACCTCGATTTAATTCGCTCTATTTTTAAAGGGAATAAACCTGAGTTTATTCCCTTTTTTATTGGGTGATTAATGCAGTGACTGAGTCTGTTTGTTTTGTAAATGTTAATTATGGCAGGGAGTTAAGTAACACTTTGTATTTGTCTGCTGAATTGATATGCCCCTCAGCTTGCCTGTGGTAGAAGTGATTCTGAGTAAAAAATAAATGAGCAGATTAACGACTTTGTCAGGTGATAAGGCCTGCATCGGTTTGGAGTATTTATGTTTCGATGGACTATTTTACTAAGCCTCTTTTTGAGCGCAGCGAGCGCTGCATCAATTCAGCCAGAGTTGCAGCCAGAGTCACAACCAGAGCGGCAATTAGAGTCACAACCAGCGTCGCAACCGTTACAGCACTTCATTTATATTAATCATCGTGAGGAAAACGGAGAAAACATTCGTGCCGACAAGGCGCTGCGCGATCCCCGTTTTGGCGGTGCGCAGATTGTTTATACTTGGCGCAGTTTAGAGCCTAAGCAGGGCGAATATGATTTCAGCGCGATTAGGGCCGATATTGCCTATCTCGATTCGATAGGCAAAAAATTGTGGATCCAGCTGCAAGAGAAATCCTTTACGCCGAGGTTTAACGTGCCTCAGTATTTGCTCGATGCTCCGATTTATCAAGGCGGTGTGTTGAAGCAAAGCATGCTGAGCGCGCCAGAGCGTGATCCCAATAAACCTGTGACGGATGATGAGTATGGCTGGTCAGCCAAAATGTGGGAGCCTGCAGTACGTGCGCGTTATCAACAATTGGTGCGCCAGCTAGGTCAAGAGTTTGATGGGAAAATTGCGGGCATTAACTTTAGTGAAAGCTCAATTGATGTGAGGACTGAAAACGCCGATGGAACAACGACGTTCCCCAGTGATTTTAATCCTAAAGCCTATATCGATGCGATTGGCGAAAACATGCAAGTATTAGCTGAGTCATTTCAGCATTCAACCGCTATGGTGTATTTGAACTTTTTACCAGACGAATGGCTGCCATGGAATGACAAAGGCCATATGCGAGGTTTGTTTGCGCAAGCCAAAGCGCTCAATATGGGGGTAGGTGGCCCAGATTTAATGCCATATCGTAAAAGCCACATGGCACAAAGTTATGCTTTTATTAAAGAATATCCAGCGGCATTAGTGAAAGGCATGGCGGTGCAAGACGGTAATTTGCGGCAGATTAATCCCAAAACAGGTAAAAAGAATACTGTGCCTGACTTGCTGGATTTTGCACAAAACTACCTAGGGCTAGACTATATTTTTTGGGTTGAAGATGAACCCTATTTTACGGATGAAGTCCTGCAGCAACTGCCAGATATTAAGGCGAATTAACCTAGGTTGCTGTTTAAAGTTTTTTTTAGGTTGTTGTTTAAAGCGGCGATTGTTCAAGCGAGTTATTGGTCAATGTGTGGATAACGCGCTAAATGTATTGTGCAGCTTGTTGACTATATAAACAAAGACAAACAAAAACGCCCAATTCCTGACGGAGTTGGGCGTTTTTTTAGGGCTTAATGCGGCTAAATCGCCAAGCGAGTTCGCTCAGCGGGTGCATTAATCCTGTGAATGTCTTGGACGACTCGCACCGTTATTTGGGCGACGGGTGTTTTTCTTTGGGCCATTGGCGTAAGGATTCTCACCCGCTTGGCCACGATTTTCGCCAGCACCTGAACGGCTTTCACTTGGACGACTAGCGCCTGCGTTATTAGCTCGACCATCGTTTGAACGTGGTGGGCGTGGTTTGGCATCGGCGCTGTGTCTTGGATTCTTGTCGTTTGGCTTGTGGCCGCGCGCGACGTCACCGCTGCGTTGACCATCTTTATGCTCGGCGCTTCTTGGGGTGCCATCGCGTGAGCTAGGTTGGTTTGAGCTGCGGGTATTTCTACGGCTTGGTACTGATTTACCACTGCTTTTTCCGCCGCCACCTAAACGTGACTCAGGCAATACATGGTTAAAGCCTTCAACCATTTCTCGGTCTAATACGCGATTGATCAAGCGCTCGATATCGTTCAGCAGTTTGATTTCTTCGTTGCTCACCAGTGACACGGCTTGACCCGATGCGCCAGCGCGGCCAGTACGGCCGATGCGGTGCACATAATCTTCTGGCACGTTCGGTAAGTCGAAGTTAACCACTTGTGGCAATTGGTCAATGTCCAAACCACGGGCAGCGATATCGGTCGCAACCAGTACGCGAGCTTGACCATTTTTAAAGTCGGCCAAGGCTTTAGTTCGTGCTGTTTGGCTCTTGTTACCGTGGATAGCGGCGGCTTTAATGCCCGCATCTTCAAGGCTTTTCGCCAGACGGTTAGCGCCATGTTTAGTGCGCGAGAATACCAGCACTTGTTGCCAATCGTTTTGCTTGATGAGTTGGATCAACAGTGCCGATTTTTGGCTCTTATCGACAGGGCAAACCCATTGTTTTACTGTGGTCGCCGCCGCGTTACGTGGCGTGACCGAAATTTCGACCGGATTATTCACTAAGCCTTTTGCCAGTTCACGAATTTCATCGGAGAAGGTGGCTGAGAACATCAGGTTTTGGCGTTGCTTAGGTAAAATGGCCAAAATCTTACGGATGTCGCGGATAAAGCCCATATCGAGCATGCGATCGGCTTCATCTAATACTAAGATTTCAAGCTGGCTGAATTTCACCGCTTTTTGATTGTACAGATCCATCAATCGACCTGGTGTGGCGACTAATACGTCGACACCGTGGCGCAATTTCGCGATTTGTGGATTGATAGGCACGCCACCAAATATCACCGCTGAGCGCAGTGGTAAATTTTTACCATAGGTTTCAACACTTTTTGCAACCTGAGCCGCCAATTCGCGTGTTGGAGTTAACACTAATGCGCGCACTTGGCCTGCTTGGGCACGGTTACCTTTACTCAGGAGTTCGAGCATAGGTAGGGTGAAACCTGCTGTTTTACCTGTTCCTGTTTGGGCGGCCGCCATCACATCTTTGCCTTGAAGCACAGCGGGAATTGCTTGAGCTTGGATTGGCGAAGGTGTGTCGTAGCCTTGTTCGGCAACGGCTTTAAGTATCGGGGCCGATAAGCCCAGGGAGGTAAAACTCATAGATTGGTCTCTTGTGGCAACGCTTTGCTGCATTTATGGTCAATAGCCAGGTCTGCTGGCGGGCGTGCAGCTTACAGGATCGGGGCCCTAAGTGCCATCGAATAAAGACTTTTACAGCGGGTTTCATTCATATTGGCACATAAATCGCTTGTCAGCGGCTTTCACTCGGTCTCGCTTATCTTTTAGGCGCAAGTTTCCTCAGCCGAATTTGAGCTTATTGAGGGCGAATCTGCGTCCTACGAAGTGCCGTTTTGTACTGGTAGAGGCTTTGTAGGCGCACTTTTACTGTTATTTTGGGGTGCGGTTGAGCCTAATGGACTCCCCAAATGTACAGTATGGCTATCAGATTGATTCAATCAACTAAACAGGCCGGTTTAAAGTTAACTCGTCGGCACTTTTTATCTAAAAATTAGAGTGAGTTAGCGGTAGATCACGCTAGATTAATTTGAGTGGTATAAACTCAAGGCGATAGGAGTAGAATTCATCAATATCTATTCTCTGCATGCTTGCGATTACTCTTGTGTTTATTTTAGGATGAGCCAACGCGGGAAACGGTTAAACGCCTCTCATTTATAGGTGGACTATGACAGCGATACAGCATATTGAACGCCTTGCCCGAGGTCGCAGTGAACAGGCCGTCGCTGTGATTAAAAATGTGCAGCAGATGTCGAACATCCCCATGCATGAGATGCAACTCGCCCTCAAACAATTACTCAACTGCGGCCGAATTGCGCTGCATTTTCACCCCGATAGAATCGACAGCCGTGGTATGACAGTGGCCGAAGGTTTGCTGCGTGATGGTCAATACCGCAGTCAGTTTGAGACCCATATTTCCAACGGTCAGTTATCCCCTGAATTAGGCGGTCCACGGGATCACTGGGAAAATCAGCTATTTGGTGATGTATACAAGGGCACTAAATCTCGGCCTAAATATGGCGCACTCGATCTGGGCATGTGGCAGGACGGTCCCGCGCCGCGTTTTGGTAGCTGCTATTTGCTGACCCACGCCAGTGTGATGGCACGTTCAACCTTTTGTTATCTCGACTCGTACCGCAATCCGAAAGAGAAGGGCACGCTATCATGCTTTGATGATGTGTTAGCGGCGCTGCTGACCGAGAGTTTTGAGCGTCACTATGCCTTAGGCAAATCCGACTTTAAGCCGTTGAATGTGATTCATTATTTGGGGCATCAGCTCAATGCTTCCTTGCTGTCACGTTTTGAGCGGCCGTTATCGAATAATCTTGACCATTATATCGAGGCGCAGATCCATGGCGATGTTTCCCTCGATGAAGATATCGCCATGCTGGTGGCCGATCCAAGTTTTAAAGGCACTGATATTGGCGCCAGCTTAAGCAAGATTTGCGACAGATATGATATCGAGCTGCAATATCATGATGGTTTTAGCCTACATACGGCGCAGATCCCAAGCGATTTTCGCGGGCCGACTATGCCATCGCTCGCTAATCGTATCGCCATAGAAGACAGAGTCGATGCGTATGCGATAGGTGTGGCCGCGCGGGATTTATATCATTCACCCCAGCATTGGCGCGAACGCGGTAACCGTGCCCAAGTCGCCCACGAACTTAAGTTGCTCTGGCATGTGTTAGTGAAATACGGCTCAGTGCAGTAAGTCTTTAATATAAACAACGAGCTAACTTAAGGTTTGCTTGTGGCTTTTTGAATACTGACTGCTGCGATTTACTGAGCAGGGTTAAATACTTTAAGTTTTCCCAAACAGGCTAGTGCTAGGGAAAGTTCCGTTAACTCAGGGATTTGTTTATCTTTAGCTCGTTTTTGTGAGTCCGCTAGCAAAAGTCTGTGATAGGGTTTCATCTGTTTTAGATGCCTGCGATACTGCGTCCCTATCGGAACTTTTTAGCCGTTGCAAGCCCCCTTAAACTGAGTGTTATCGATAGCCGATCCCCGTTACGAGTCGCTTAATTGTTTTCTTGTTGGAGCACCATGGATAAGTCGTTAGAAAAATCCCTGCTTGTTTGGCTTAAAGCCCAGAAAAAAGCCTGTGGCTTGTTCCTTAAATTGTCGTTATGGCTTGGGATGATAAGCGCCGTCGCTATGGTCGCGCAGGCTTATATTATCGCGACGATTCTGGATGGCGTGATCATGGGGCAGCAAGTCGTACCGCTAACTGACAATGCCCAAATGGTCAGTTCCAGCGTGAGTATTGATACTTATACTCCACATTTTATTGCGTTAATTGCCTTGATGTTACTGCGCGCCTTGCTGGCTTATGGACGTGAACGCGCCAGTTTTGAGGCGGGTAAGCGTCTACGTGGTCATATTCGCGCGGCAGTAATAGACAAGTTGACTAAGCTAGGTCCGGCGTTTATTAAAGATAAACCCGCAGGCAGTTGGGCAAGCATAGTGTTAGAGCAAGTCGAAGATTTACAAGACTTTTATGCCCGATACCTCCCGCAAATCAGCCTTGCTGGTTTTATTCCCGTACTCATCTTAGCGGCGGTTTTCCCGATTAACTGGGCGGCAGGATTAATTCTGTTACTCACAGCGCCGTTAATCCCTATGTTTATGATCTTAGTTGGCATGGGCGCTGCCGATGCCAATCGCAAGAATTTCAGTGCGCTTGCAAGATTGAGCGGCCACTTTATGGATAGATTAAAAGGCTTAAGCACCTTGAAACTCTTCCACCGTGGTGATGCTGAGCTAAAGGTAATCGCCACTGCTTCGGAAGAGTTCCGTAGTCGCACTATGTCGGTACTGCGGATGGCTTTTTTAAGCTCGGCGGTATTAGAGTTTTTTGCCGCGGTATCGATTGCAGTATTGGCGGTTTACTTTGGTTTCAGTTACTTAGGTCACTTAGATTTTGGCTATTATGGCGCCCATGCCAATATCAGCTCGAGTACAGATCCTGACATGGGCGGTATTCCTTTCAGCTTATTTACTGGGCTATTTATTCTGATTTTAGCCCCTGAGTTTTATCAACCGCTGCGCGACATGGGGACTCATTACCATGCTAAGGCGCAGGCTATAGGCGCGGCAGAAGCCTTGATTACCTTGCTCGAACATCCGGAACCTGAGTTTGTCGGCCAAGTGCGTATCAATAGCATAGAGACGCTGAGTGCCGACAATCTTGAGGTGTTCAGTGTTGATGGTACGCGTTTACTTGGTCCACTGAGTTTTGAGTTAAAAGAGGGTGAACGCTTAGCCTTAGTGGGTCCGAGCGGCGCGGGGAAAACCAGTTTACTCAACGCCTTATTGGGATTTTTACCTTACAAGGGCCATTTGTTGATTAATGGCCATGAGTTATCCGCATTAGACTTAGCCCATTGGCGACAGCACTTAGCTTGGCTTGGACAGGAACCGCAGTTATTTCACGGCACTGTGCGGGATAACGTTGCCTTAGCCGACCCCACTCTGCCCGATGATAGACTGTGGCACTTACTGGCAGAGGCCAATATCAGCGACTTCGTTAAGGCGCAGCCATTGGGTTTAGATGCCCCAGTCGGTGAACAATCCTCCGGTTTATCCGTTGGCCAAGCTCAACGTATTGCCTTAGCAAGGGCGCTTGGGCAAAAGGCGAGTTTGTTTGTCCTTGATGAACCCACAGCCAGTTTAGATAGCCAGAGTGAGCAGGCGGTGAGTTCTGCGCTGAATCGCGCCATGGCGGGTAAGATGTGCATTATGGTGACCCACAGATTAGATCAGTTAGATCAAATGGATACTATTCTTGTGCTCGATAAAGGCTTGATAGTGCAGCGGGGCGATTACACCACTTTGTCTGACACAAACGGCTTATTCCAAACTTTACTGCGTGAAAATGTTGAGTCCGTGGCGGATATTGAACTTGTACCGTTATCGGTCAGTGGCAGTGATACGCAGCTTGATAGTGATACTCCGGTCGATATTGCCGCCGAGCCCGCTAAAGGAGAGGCCCAATGAAAGTGCTAATCCCCTTTATTCGATTGTTCTCGCGCCAATGGCTGATGATGTCCGTGGGCTTGCTGCTGACCATTATTACCTTAATGGCAGGTATAGGTTTACTGTCACTTTCGGGCTGGTTTCTTTCTGCTACCGCGGTCGCGGGTTTGACGATAGTTACGGCCCAGTCCTTTAACTTTTTTACTCCTGCGGGCGGCGTGCGTTTTTTATCGATTGCCCGTACTGCCAGTCGTTATGGCGAGCGTTTAGCGACCCATGAGGCGACCTTTAAGTTGCTGACTGAGCTTCGCGTTTGGGCGTGGCGTAAACTCTTGCCGCTCAGTGCTAAAAATCTGCAGGGGCTACGCCGTGGCGACATGCTCAACCGCTTAGTTGCCGATATCGATACCCTAGATCATCTATATCTGCGACTGCTCACGCCTATGGCGGCATCACTGCTGATGACTGGGCTCTTGTATCTATTTCTCGCATGGTTCGATGCCAAACTTGCCCTCAGTCTTTGCCTGTTTTTAGTCGCCATTTGGCTGGTGATGCCACTGCTATTTTATCGCCTTGGACACGCGCCGAGCCGGACTATGCTCGAAACCAAGCGTCATTATCGGGTGCAGTTGTTAGATATGCTGCAAGGCCAAGCCGAACTCAGCCTATTTGGCGCCAACGATAGGTTCAGGCAAAAACTGAATGATGCGCAGACAGAGCTGTTTCGCAGCCAAAGTGCGATGGCCAATATCACTGCGCTCAGCCAAGCCATGTTGATCCTCTCCACTGGCTCAGCCTTGATCATGATGCTGTATTTAGCCGCTCAAGGTGTGGGTGATGCTGTGCCGCCGGGCCCCATGTTTGCGCTTATGGTGTTTGCCACTATGGCCTGCGTTGAGATGATGATGCCGATTGCGGGCGCGTTTCAGCATTTGTCTGGCTGCGTATTGGCGGCGACACGGATTAATGAAATCACTGAACAAGAGGCCGATATTCAATTTGTTGCCGATACTGGCCTGAGGGCAAAATCTGGCGCATTGCAGATTGAAGATATCCACTTTGGTTATCGAGACGATCAACACGTGCTGCAAGGTTTGTCCCTTGAGATAAAAGCGGGGCAAAAAGTCGCGTTACTTGGGCCAACGGGTTGCGGTAAGTCGAGTTTACTGGCGCTGATTACCCGCGAATGGCAAGCGCAGCAAGGGCACATCAAGCTCGATGGTCTTCCTCTTTCAGATTACAGCGAGCGCGGCCTTAGGGATGCGATAACTGTGATTAGCCAACGCATCTATTTGTTTGCGGGCACCTTGCGGGAAAATTTAGTATTAGCGCTACCTGTTATCGAAGGTGAGAAACGCACGGCCCACGACGCACGCTTGATTGATGTGTTACAGCGGGTCGGACTTGGCGCTTTACTCACGGGTGATAAACCGCTGGATATGTGGATAGGTGAAGGTGGACGTCAGCTTTCGGGCGGCGAGCAGCGCCGAATTGGTGTTGCAAGAGCGCTGCTGCGTGATGCGCCGCTGCTATTGCTCGATGAACCAACCGAAGGGCTTGATAAGCGCACCGAGCGAGAGATTTTAAGTTTACTGTTTGAATTTGCTCAGGATAAAACCTTGCTGATGATTAGCCATCGTTTAACTGCTATGGCTAAGATGGATCACATTCATCTACTCGGCCAGGGTAAGATTATTGCGTCTGGCACTCACCAGAGCTTAATTGAAAACTGTGCAGAGTATCAGGCCTTATACCAAAGACTCGCTTAAGCCTCCTGTATTCAAGCCTTTAACGCTCAAACCTTTGACGTTCAATATGATGAATAGCGATATATTTTACCCATTAAAAGCGGATATAAATCGATGAACCCTGCGATGCCAGAAGCATTAGCCCCACAAATCAATGCCCATTTTAATGGTAAGTTTGAGGTCGAGCTTAAATATCGCTTATTGGACCGCCACGCTTTTTTCGCTGCCTTGCAGATGAGAAATCCTGAGATCATGCTCGAAGATAATCTTGAGCATGACTGTTACTTTGATCTGCCATCGCAATCACTTAAAGGCGAACACAAGAGTTTGTGTATCCGTGAGATGCAGCCATCGGGGATTATGTTGTGGATAGTGAAAGGACCGGAAAAAGACCGCTGTGAAGCCGTTAATATCACCGAAGTGACCAAGGCAAAGAGTATGTTGCATACCTTAGGTTATGAGTGCGTACTGGAAATTAAAAAGCGCCGCAGTATCTATTTTCTCGGTGAATTTCATCTAACAATCGATCATCTCGAAGGCTTAGGGGATTTTGCCGAGCTTGCGATTATGACTAACGATGAAACCTTGTTGCCTAAGTATGAAGCGCAATTACAACAACTCGCCGCCGATTTGGGTTTAAGTGAAACGCAGCGGGAGTTGTTATCCTATCGGCAGTTGCAGCAGGCTTTAAATGATCAGTGATGGTTCAATCTTGTTGGATTTAAAGCTTAAAATTCATTGCTTAACGTTTAATAGTTTAAAGTTTAGCGGTGTAAGTTTAATGGCCGGATGCTAAATCCGGCTAAGCAATCCCTCGCAACAAACCGCTATGGCTTAGTTCAAATCCCTTTGAGCGTCACTGTCCATATCGCATTCAAGGTTTGTTTTAACTCGCTATCGACGACTTAAACTTAAGCCTTGTATTTAAACTTAAGCATCGCATTTACATTCAAGCCACTTTCACAAACTTAAACTCAAAATCAAACGATTTAAGCTGCGGTTACCCCGCTTTATTTGCCGTTAATTGCCAAATGCGTTTTAGCCTAAGCGTTGTGAAAAGGCGAGATAGCGTTTCACTTCCGCTTCAGGAAATTTCAATTCGTCACCATCTTGAACACTCGAGAGTAAATTCTCCCGAGCGAAACGTTTGATGGTCGCAGGTGTTTTATCTAACATTTCGCACACTTCATCTAAGGTTAATAAGTTATCGCTCATAGCACTCTCCCAGTATTTCAATAGAAACATAACCCAAAGAGTATAGAACAATAATTTCAACCAAGATGATACCTGCGACCTAAACCGCTAAGGTTATGACTCTATTTTGTGGTTGCGTGCCGTTTCCCGCACTTGACTCTCTATTTGCAGATGCCCTTTTGCCGCAGTTATCGCCAGAACCGCGCGGGACTTAAACTCGCGGCGATATAAGGTCGCGACCACAAATAAGCTCGCTGAGATAAAGAGTATCGGGTGCACAAACCAGCACAATACTGCCATCGAAAAGTAATAGGCGCGTAAGCCATAGTTATAGGAGTGCGCCGCTTGATCTTGTACCGTCGCCATCTGCCTTGCGTAGGCTTTGAGATTGTCGTTTGAGCCATCGCTGTCTAAAGGACCCGCGCCTATCATCACGTTCACAAAACCGTATTGGCGCATCGACCAAGTAAACTGGAAGAAGGCCATCACAAAAATACCGACTAACAGTGCGAGTTTGACTTGCACCAACGCATGATTCGGTGGCGTTGCGAAGGGAATCGTCGCAATCACACTTTCTAGTCGCTCAACTTGTGCAAATAAGGTCAGCACACCCGCGAGCACAAACAGGGTTGTCGAGGCAAAAAAGGCAATATTGCGTTCTAAGTTGGCCAGCAGCGCCGCATCACCCACGCGCACGCCGCGGGTCATCACCTCAAGCATCCAGTAAATTCTATGCTTATGCAGACCACGGGCAATACAGTCGGTATCTTTCGCCTTACGCCTGGCAAAGGCGGTATAGCCAGCCCAAGAAACGATAAACCACACCAATGCAGAAATATCTAACAACGAAAATGTCATAGCTACCTTGAGAAAGTGACCTTGATAAAGTGAAAATTAATCAATCGATTGAAGGCTGATTATGAAGGTTTGTATCTCTTATGCGCAATCCCCTAGTATCACTTTGAAATCCATCCTATTCACAATTTGAAGCCGCTCACATTGGTTTTGAAGCCTCTTGCTTAGTGAGGCTCAGTTTTGGGGAAAATTCTGGTGAGGTAAGTTAGTTAGAAAAGTGCGTTGGGGTAGCGTCTTGGAGCAGTGTGCTGAGCGAGTAAAGCTTTGTCGCCATATGACATCATCCGACAGAGGCTCGCCATTGCATTCGCTCACCGACACGCAGCGAGTCCGTCCGTGGATGCTCGACCGCCCCATCCATGGGGCGGACGGTCGTCTCGCCCATTACCATGGTTTGCCTTTTGAAAATCAGCGTAATCTGCTGGTTCAAAAGACTAGTTATCATGCTGCGAATGGTCAATTATGGCAATGCTCAATTACCCTAACCATTTATAAGCCCGAAATTGAGTTATTAATAACTGGACATTTAAAAATGGGTGACACATTAAATTTTTCATGAGTTTCTTAATAAATTCCCTTACCTCTTCATAAACCGTATCTGGCTCTTTACCTTAAATGATAAAGATATGTATGCTAATATCGTATCTGCCAAATGACTTATTATAATAACCACTGTAACAAGATCATCTAGACCATACGGAAGGAACCAATATGCTTAAGTCTTTTATTTTTATGATCTCCTTAACCACAGTTACTGGTCTTGTTGAAGCCAAAAGCTCAACAGATACTTCGACTAAAAATATATCTTTTACTCCTCCTAATGTTGAAGTTATCTCAAATAAAATTGACATGAACGACTTAAAAATCTGTGCAGAAAACCAACCAAAATGTGCATCAGCTCTAGGGGTCTTTTACTTATATGGGAAAGGAGTCGAACAGAACTACCAAACAGCATTTGAGTACTTTTCCTTTGCAGCAAAACATGATGTAGGTAATGCATATTTTCATCTTGGTATTATGCATAAAGATGGCGTAATAACGGGGAATAATGATTTCATACAAGCATTTGAAGCTTTTTCCTCCGGAGCTAGTTTAGGAGATCGTCCTTCACAAATATTTTTAGCATCTGCGTATGAAACGGGTGAAGGCGTTGAAATAAATTATGAAAAAGCTCTTAAATGGCATTTGGCAGCTTCTGCGCAAGGCGACGATACAGAGCAACGCAAAGTCTGTGATTATTATCAAAATGGCTGGGGTACGGAAATCAATTACGGAAAATCTTTTGAGTATTGCAAACGTGCATTATTAAACGGCAATGCCTTAGCTGCCCAAAGGCTAGCCAATCATTTTTATAGGGGGTTGGGCGTCAAGAAAGACATATTGCAAGCCTATAGCCTTCTAATTGTATCGAAAGAACTAGGAAATTCTGCTGTCGATAAATACTTGCCTCACGTTCAAAGTTTGTTATCAGATGAAGAAATACTTAAGTCAAAGAACGAAATTGAGATTTGGCATAAGGAAATAACTAACAATAAATCGAAACATGATTCAGACAAAAGCTCCAAAAAACTATAAATTAAGTAACTAATAAGTCAGGGCAGAAAAGTATCCCGTGAAACTTTATTGGGACATCCATTGTTAAATTTAGCGACAGGTATGCTCAGGAATTAACGAGATAATTTGTAATTTATCAAGACATATGGTCACCTCGGGCATAGCAAGGCCAATGCTCACAAAGAAGGACAGGCAGAACTTTTTTCAGATTAACAGTTAGCACTGTAATCTCAGAAGTTCACCTTCCCCTGCGAAGTTGCTGAAGGGTGTCGAAGAAAATCGCGTGAGCGAGGCATGGATGCCTCGCTAGCTTTCGGACTCTCTGTTGAACGGAAAGAGGATATACCATCGGAAGCGTTAGCGATTTTCGAATAAGCACGAAGCCAGTATTAAATGCATGTAACTTCGCAAGGGGCGTCTTGGCTGCTAGTGAAAACAATAGCAAGGAAGATAGGACGAGCAGTCCTCCTTGGTCGACTTTTTATTAAAAATTAAGGGGTGAAGCCCCACGACTTTGATTTTAATTAACAAACTCAAATGGCAAATGCGAAGACTCCCACAATGCTCAGGTCTCTAAAAGCTCTCTCTAAAAAATGATGGGGAAGCCACTGATTCCTGTGTTCATTTCTCGAATTGAATTTGGGGATAAGCATTCGCTGCCCAATAAAAAAGCCAGACTCAGTCTGGCTTTTGTTTAATACTCACTGGTGAGCGATATTATTCTTCGCTATCACCCAGTGACAGCAACGTGGCGTTACCACCTATGGCGGTGATGTTGTTGGTGCGAGTCTTTTCAGTCACAAAACGGGTTAAGTAGTGTGGGCCACCGGCTTTAGGACCTGTGCCTGACAGGCCTTGACCACCGAAAGGCTGTACACCCACTACAGCGCCGATTTGGTTACGGTTGATATACACGTTACCCACGTTCACTTTATCTGCAACTTCAAGGGCATGGCCTTCGTTACGGCTGTGGATACCTAAGGTTAAACCAAAGCCTGTGCTGTTGATCTCGTTGATCACGTGGGCAAGTTCAGATGCCTTGTAGCGGATAATGTGCAGGATTGGGCCAAAGTGTTCTTTCTCAAGCACTTTAATCGAATCGATTTCAACCGCCGTTGGCGACACAAAGTGGCCGTTTTCAGTGCCAGCAGGCAGCGGCATTTGCTTGATAAGCTTACCGACTTGCTTGATGTGGTCGATGTGCGCATCTAAGTTGGCTTTGGCGGTAGCATCAATCACTGGGCCTACGTCAGTTTTCACTGAGCTTGGGTTGCCAATTACTAATTCATCCATTGCGCCTTGCAGCACTTCGATCACGCGATCGGCGATGTCTTCTTGGAGGAAAAGTACGCGCAGTGCTGAACAGCGTTGACCTGCGCTAGTGAATGACGATGAAACCACATCGTTAACCACTTGCTCAGGTTGCGACGTTGAGTCCACTACCATGGCATTTTGACCGCCAGTTTCGGCGATTAAAGGAATAATCGCGCCATCACGGTTGGCCAGGGTACGGTTAATCAGTTTTGCTGTGCCAGTTGAACCGGTAAAGCATACGCCGCCGATACGTTCATCGGCTGTAATTGCGCTACCGACAGTCGCACCTGTACCTGGTAGGAATTGCAGCACTTCGACAGGAATACCTGCTTGGTGAGCAAGTTGTACTGCACGATAACCAATAATCGAGGTTTGCTCTGCGGGTTTTGCGATAACTGTGTTACCCGCCGCTAATGCCGCTGACACTTGACCTAAGAAGATAGCCAGTGGGAAGTTCCATGGGCTGATACACACGAACACGCCGCGGCCTTGGAGGAAGAGTTCGTTTAGCTCTCCCGTTGGACCAGGAAGCAGTTCAGGCTTCGCCATCATCTTCTTGGCTTGTACTGCGTAGTAACGACAGAAATCAACGGCTTCACGGACTTCGTCGATACCGTCTTGAATGCTCTTGCCCGCTTCACGGGTACAAAGTGCAATCAATTCTTCACGGTTTTCTTCTAATAAATCCGCTAGCTTTTGCAGTGCTGATGCACGGGTTTCAACTGGCGTACGTGCCCAAGAGGCAAATGCCGTTTCGGCGGATGCCAGTGCTTGTTCTATGGCCGCATCATCGGCAAAGGCCACTTGACCCACGGTTTGAGTGGTATCGAATGGGCTAACAACCGTTTTATGTTCGCCAGTTAAAGTTTTACCGTTAACCAGAGGACCTGCTTGCCATTGGGTATTTTTAAATTGTTCTAAAGCTGCGAAAAACGGCTCAGATTCGGAAATAATGTTCATATTGAGTCCCTTGGAATTTTTACGATCGCTACCGAAAATATCGGTAGGTAAAACGATTTTGTTGTTAGCCAGGGTTTTATAGCCCGTCAGGGTTTTGAGTGGGTGAACCACTAAAGACTCGATTGGGGTTTTAGGGTCGACCAGTTTATGGACGAACGAAGTGTTAGCGCCGTTTTCCAGCAGACGGCGCACTAAGTAGGGCAGCAGATCCTTATGGGCACCGATAGGCGCATAAATACGTACCGATTTGGCGCCAGCTTCCGACAGAATAGTGTCGTACAGCTCTTGTCCCATGCCGTGTAAGCGTTGGAATTCATGGTGACGATCGCCTGCCATATCGGAAATCGCCGCCACAGTTTGCGCATTATGGCTAGCAAATTGTGGGTAGATAGCGCCGCGAGTTGCATCCGATAGCAAGTAGCGGGCGCAGGCGAGGTAAGACACGTCAGTACCAGCTTTGCGAGTGTAGAGTGGGTAAGCGGCTTCGCCCGCTTGTTGCGCCCATTTCAGTTCGCTATCCCAATAGGCGCCTTTTACCAGACGTAAGGGGATTTCATCGCCTTGCTCTTTGGCAAGACGCGTTAACCAAACCAGTACGGGCAGGGCACGCTTAGAGTAAGCCTGCACGACTATGCCGAGTAATCCCCAGCCTTTTGCTGCATCTGAATTAAACAGTTTTTGGAACAGTTTCAGTGATAATTCGAGGCGATCGACTTCTTCAGCATCAATAGAAATACCGATATTTAAGCCACGAGCCAGTTTTATCAGGCGGATAACTGTGTCGTACAGTTCAGTTAAAACGCGGTCTTCATTGGCCACTTCGTAACGTGGGTGCAATGCCGATAGCTTGATTGAGATCGTTGGGCGCGGTGATTCATTTTCGTTATAGCTTTGAGCACCGAGCTCGGTTATCGCATTGGCGTAATCGGTATAGTATTTTTCGGCATCTTTGCGCGTTAATGCTGCTTCACCCAGCATGTCGTAGGAATGGGTATAGCCTAACTTACGCTTGTCTTCGCTGTTCTTCAGGGCTTCTTTCATGTTGCGGCCCAGTACGAACTGCTTACCCATGATCTTCATCGCGGCCATCATGGCTTGGCGGATCACTGGCTCGCCGAGGCGATTAACTAAGCGGCTCAGTAAGTTGCTTGGGGTGCCATCGATTTTTTTATCGAGTTTAACAATCTTACCTGTGAGCATAAGGCCCCAGGTCGATGCGTTAACGAGTACAGAATCACTCTTACTCATGTGCTCATCCCACTTAGCACCTGAAAGCTTGTCTTCAATCAGTGCATCGGCAGTGGCCGCATCAGGAATACGCAGCAGCGCTTCGGCTAAACACATCAGGATAATGCCTTCCTGTGTTTCTAAGCTGTACTGTTGCAGGAAGGCATCTATGCCAACCATCAGACCTTTTTTATCGAATTGACGAACCTTGTTAACCAGTTCGTGGGCACGACGAGTGACGCGCTCTATGGCTTCATCACTGGAGGGAACTAGTTGGATCAACTCTGACAAGTATTGTTCTTCATCGACAATGTAGTTGTCGCTGATCGCTTTGAACAGTTCGTCGAGATTGGCAGAATCGTAGCGGCCTGCCAGCACTTCACTCGCTTTGAACATAGTTATCGCTTCCATCTTGGCCGTTATTGGGGCGCTATTGTTGAAACAAATTGGGAGGCGCCAAACGCATTTGATATTTTGTATACAATATGAAGGTTTGCGCGCGCCGATTATACAACCAAAATGTGACGGACAACACTATAGCGTGAAAGATTGTGAAGCTTGTTTGATTGGCTTGTTAATAAGTAGATGTAACGCTTGATTGACAAAAAAGCCAGTGTTTGAAAACACTGGCTTTTGGAAGGTAAATTAAGACTTTTTGTGTGTCAGACTCACATCCAACGTTTTTTACTGCGACGTTGTGGTCTGGGTAAATACACTAAAATAATGCCTAGGATTAACCCCATACCTGCAATTAACCCGCCTTGGCGCCATAGTTCAAAACGCTCATCTTGGGCTGAGCGATCAACCGCGACTTTAAGTTCATCACGTTCTTGAGTGGTTTTGGCGAGGTTCGTTTCTAACTCGCTTAGCTTAGCCTTCAATTCGGTCACTTCGTCGGCGTGGTTATCAGTTGAACTTAATACTTCCGCTAGTTTAGCTTTAGCTTGTGCAAGCTCAGTGGTTAACGCTGGCACTTGTTCACGGAAACTTTGAGTCGAGCTGATTAGGTTAGTTTGCACCCAACCTTCGCGGCCTTTATGGTCGATGATCTTAGAGTAATCACCTTGGGTTTCGTTGAGCAGTGTCACAGGTTGACCGGCTTCAATTGATCCAAGAATTCGGAACTCAGTACCTGGGCCACCTAAAAGATAAAGGAACACGTTATCCGAGATGTAACGGGATTGGCCTTCGGCCAGCAGGTTGGAAGACAGTAACATCATTCCTACCAGAGTCAGGAGTCTAAACACTTTTGTATTCTCATCAACGAAATAGTCTGCACATGCTATGGATTTGAGGCCTGTAATGCAAGAGGGAAGTCATAGACTTCCCTCAACTTTACTGCATCCATGCTATGACCATTCCCATTTCACTCTATCTTTCCTAAGACCTTCTAGTCCTAGGCGCTAATATTACTTAACTTCAGTAACTTATTTAGCGAAACCTCTTAATTAAAGATACCTTTAATCATAAAGAAGAAGATGATTGATAGGCCTGCGCCTGCAGGTAGGGTCACAACCCAAGATACGACGATATTACGCACCACACCAATGTTAATCGCTGCGATACCACGGGCCATACCCACACCTAATACCGCACCGACTAAGGTTTGAGTGGTAGAGATAGGTAAGCCTGTGCCCGATGCGATAACCACTGTCGAAGCCGCTGCTAATTCAGCTGCAAAACCACGACTTGGCGTCAGGTGAGTGATGTTTTTACCTATGGTTTGCATCACGCGCTGACCAAAAATAGCCAGACCCATCACGATACCTACGGCACCTAAAGGTAGAATCCACCAGACTAATGGTGATTTTGATGCAATTTCACCGCCGCTGTTAACGACAGAAACCACCGCCGCTAAAGGACCAATCGCGTTGGCAACGTCGTTTGAGCCATGGGCGAAAGCCATACAACAGGCCGTCAGTACCATTAAGATCGCAAACACTTTTTCAACGTTTTTGAACTGGGTTTGACGGTCGTTTTTATCACTCATTTGTAAACGTGAAATGGCCACTTTACCAAATAAACCCACCACAACTGCGATAGCGCCCGCTAACAGGTAAGCTTCTGCGCCACTTAAGTGAATACCCACATGGGATAAGCCCTTAAGAATGGTCACTAACGACATGATAAAGCCAGCGAATGCCATATAGAAAGGCACATAACGCTTAGCATTGCTCAATGGGTCGTCAGTGTTGAAAATAAGCTTTTGTACGCTTTGGAATATGATAAAAGCCATAAAGCCTGAGATTGCAGGGGTAATCACCCAAGAACCTACGATACCGCCTACTTTACCCCATTCGACCGATTCAGTACCGACACCGACTGCCGCGAAACCTATGATGGCACCGACGATAGAGTGAGTTGTTGATACTGGCCAACCTAAAGCTGACGCAACCACTAGCCAAATACCTGCCGCTAAAAGCGAACCTATCATGCCGTAAACCAGCAATTCTGGGGTGTTTGTAAAGTAGCTTGAATCAATGATCCCATTACGGATCGTGCTGGTGACTTCGCCACCGGCTAAATAAGCGCCCGCAAACTCAAAGATCATCGCGATAATAATCGCTTGTTTGATCGTAATTGCGTTTGAACCTACAGAGGTTCCCATCGCATTGGCAACGTCATTGGCGCCAATACCCCATGCCATGAGAAAACCAAATGCAGCCGCAACGGCAATAAGCCACGGGCCATTGGTGACTAAGACGTTAGCCACCTCAATACCTGCATCAACCATATTGATACCTTGATAACCTTATTTGTTAAACGCGAGCCAGCATAAGCTCAAGACGTGAACCGACGCGTTCGGCAAGATCTGCAAGACCACCGACCCATTCAATCGTTTTGTAGAGGAACATCACATCGACAGGATTCAATTCAGATTCCATGGCGAATAACTGACGGCGTAACTGAATTTGTAGATCGTCAGTATCTTCTTCGATGATATCGAGTTCGTTGATCATTTTTGCCACTAAGTCGACTTCACGACCACGGAAACCTGTTTCTAACAGATCTTCGAGTTCATTAATGACTTGTTTTGCTAGTGCTACCGCATCGATACAGCGTTGTAGATAAGCAATAAAAGGGACTTGCATGACCTGAGGGATTAACAGCTGACGGCCGATAACACGACCAGAAATATCTTTTGCTTTGTTGGCAATCTTGTCTTGTTGAGTTAAAAGTTCCAATAAATCTGTACGTTCTACTGGCATAAACAAACCGCTTGGCAGAGTCAGGCGGATTTCACGCTTCAGTGAATCTGCTTGCTTCTCGGCTAAACTAATTTGCTTACGTAATTGAACTGCACTGTCCCAGTTACCTGTGATAGTGGCTTCGAAAAAGGGGACGAGTAACGATGCGCAATCGTGTACTTTGTCCATGTGCTCTTGAAGAGGCTTAATTGGCGATTTTGCAAACACGCCCAAAATAGAGTTTACTGGCATTGCCGTTTACCTATTTAGATTGTTCCATTATTGGAAAAAGCGGGCGCATGTTAACCTATGCGTCCGCGTATTGAAACTGTGTTTTTTCAGAAAAAACGACAGCTTTATTCTAACGGGTTATATACCAACTGCAAAACCAAATCCTACGGGATTTTTATGACACATTTGTGACATTATGAACTAAAGATGACGCATCAATGAATGTTTGATGACAAAATGAGCGGTAACGCAATGAATGCTGAGATTGAATTAAAACTGTTTTTCCTGCCGATATATCAAGAATCCCTGATAAATAAGTTAGATAGTCTCGATAATGCCGTCCCCCAAGGTCAACGTCGTTTGGCGAATGGTTACTTCGACACACCTGACTTACAACTGCGTCAGTGGGACATGGGTTTGCGGGTGCGCGGTTACGATGCACATAGAGAGCAGACCATAAAAACCGCTGGGCAAGTCGTGGGCGGGATTCATTCGCGGCCCGAATATAATGTGACTATCCAAGCCGATAGCCCAGATTTAAGTCTATTCCCCGCCAGTATTTGGCCCGCCGATGCGGATTTAGCCGCCACACAAGCCAAGTTGACCTGTATATTTCACACCGATTTTTATCGCCGCGCTTGGCATGTCCAAATTGATAATAGCGTGGTCGAAGTGGCGTTAGACATAGGTGAAATCACCGCTAATGGTCAACAAGAAGCCCTGTGCGAGTTAGAGTTTGAACTCCTCAGTGGCGATACCGAAGCGCTACTTAAACTGGCGATGCAAGTGGCGAGCGTGGTGCCTGTGCGGTTAGGTAAAGCCAGTAAAGCACAGCGCGGCTATCGATTAGCGGGTAAAGCTAAGCCGCTCGATTTAAACGCATTGGAATTTTTGCCACTGACAGAGTCACATGATTCTTCTTCACAGGATTTAAGTGCAAACTGCCAAATCCTGCTTGAAACCGCGCTTGAGCGTTGGCAATTATTAGAAAGCATGATTGCAGAGGAAAGCGAACCCGAAGCCTGTGTGGCACTGTGGTGGCGAATGCGTGCCTGTATTCGTTTGCTGCGGATGACCTTAAGTCAGTTCAAGTTATTGAATGTGAAACTCTCTAGTCAATTCATGTCGATTGAAAAACAGCTCGATTTTATCGAGCAAGCACAAGCGCTGACTGCCTTGCTTGGAAGCCAAAGGGGCTTGTTCGCAAAGCTTGGTCAACATGCTCAAGTTAACGCGCGCCTTATGGTGCAACTGACAGAGATGAATCTGAAGGGACGTTTACTCTCCCTGTGGCAACAAACTGAATATGGTCAATTACAGCTGGCGATTGTCGAGATTTTGCTTAAGATCAGTACCGGTGAAGTGGATATCAGCAATCAGCCTAGCTTACGGCAGCATGCTGACCGCGCCCAGCAAGCCTCTTGGATGGCGATCGTTGAGGTAATGCCACTCAATACTGTCATGACTACCGCAAATTACCTGCAAGTGGCTGCAGTACTTGATGAGAGCATCTTAGTCGGTCACGCTTATGGCAGTTTATATGAGGCGAAATCACGGGATGCATTTCGTGCACCTTGGCAAGATCTGGTACTCGGGATTAAAACCTTAGCCTGTTACCGCGCGGTGCATGATGCGAGCCGAGAGTTGGATATCGATTTAAATGAATGGCTGGAAGACAAACAGCAGAGTTTGTTATTTGCCATGGAGTCGACGCGTCGTAACGCGATGCAGCAACAGGCCTATTGGTAGGGTTATGTTTATAACTTTGAACTAATTCTAAGTCTATTGACTGGTGCAGCACTGATTCTAGCTCGGCACTGAAAAATACTAAGGGCTCAATCCACATTGGATTGAGCCCTTTCTTTTGCAGATTGTTAGCCCATTCTTCGTTAAATCAGTTATTTCTGGTTTCGATAACCTGTTTAAGCTCTGCAATTTTGGCGAGCATTTGCGCTTGGTTCTGTTCCATTTTCTGCTGGTTTTCTTCCATTCTCGCTAAGGCTAATTCAAGCTCTGATTTGATTTCGGCTTTATGGGCTTCTTGGCGTTCCTGACGCTCTGTTTCATCGGGCGCGACAAATACCGACGCCATATAACCTGAGATCACCCCGAAAAAGCTCACGCCGCTGACAATCACAATACCGCCTATGATATGGCCAGCTGTCGTTACCGGATAATAATCGCCGTAGCCGACAGTCGAGATAGTGACTAACGCCCACCAAATCGCTTGTTCTGCGGTTTGGATATTAGCGCCTTCGGTGCCGCTTTCGACGATCAAAATGATCACTGAGGCCAAGGTCAGAATCGTCACCATGGCGACGAGCAAACTGGCTAAGGTGGCTTGTTTACGTTGTTTGATCAGCGGAAGCAGCAGTGAACGACTCATGCGGATCAGGCGTATTACCCGCAGAATTTGGAACAGCCGCGCCATGCGCAGGGCTTCAATTGCCGGAATACTGGCAATAAAATCAATCCAATGATGCCGAATGAAAAAGCGCTTATCGCGAGCACGGACCAACCCAATAAAGAAGTTGATCATGAAGATCATACAAATGCTGGTATCGACGAAAAAGAGTAAGCGGTAGGTTTCGCTATCGAGGCGGCCGAAGGTCATGACGAGCACTATGATCACCGACAGCAAGGATAACAGCATCATCGCCATTTCGAATGGAGAAGGGGTGCCAAGGGTGCGAAGTGACCATGGGGTTTTATCTGTCATGCCAAACATGATCCCTGTTAAGTGCGGCGAATATCTCAACTAAAGTAAAAGACTTTAGGCTATGAGTAAATTGTCTTAGTCAATAAAAGGGCTATTTGTCGATTAATCACGCCAGCCATTCACATAAAGGGCTGGCGCGTGAAGTGATTGCGGCGTTAGGTTTCATCCACAAAGTGAACTAAATCGTCGAGTACACGGCGTTTAATTTCTAGCTGCGAATCGGCGCTTAACCCATATTTTTCTGCCAGTTGCACATAATCATCGGCATTGAGTGACACAGTAAGGCGCGGACGCGATGGCCGCTTCGATACGCTCAAGCCCAAAATAGTGCGAATTTGATCCGAAGGGCTCACGCCTGCATCTAACGCGGCTTTACGAATTGAGTATTGAAATTTTTCATCGAGATCGAAAGCCACTTGCGTTGCTTTTGCGGCTTGTTGGTTCTTCAACCATTGCTCGGGGAGAGGGTGTTTGGTTTTACTCATGGCGTATTACCTATTGCTATCAACCGTTTCTAGCGCTTATCTGTGAGATTGTATTGGGATTATCGATAAAGTGCGAGCACGCACTTTATCTTATTTTCGGGTTATTTCGCTGGCCAGTAATCTCGAATATCCGTCAGTGGACGATATAGGGTCAAGACAACATCTGTGTCGCCACCTTCGTAGACTTCCACTTCGACGGCGCAGCTTTCATCGTCATCGAGCAGTAAATAATACTCGAAGGGCTCACCCGTGGCGCCATTGGCGTCTTGTGGTGGTTTTTGACCGCGGTAATCCTGACGATGGAAATAGCCAAAAGCGGCAAACGTTACTTGGTGATATTGCTTTCCAAGCCATTGTTCTAGTTGTTCCGCTAAGTCGGCCGGTAATATTTGAGTGGTTAACTCGGCATGGCCCGGTTCATCGAACAGGGCGCTGAACTGCTCAAGATCGAATAACTGTTCCACTTGGGCGCGGGAAATCTTAATCGAAAAGGCGAGATAGGTTTCGTCGTCTTCTTCGATACTTAAAAAGAGTGTGTCGCTGCCATGACCTTTGAGTAACCATTCGGTTTGCTGTTTACGTTCAGACTCGTAGGTATGTACGGCTTCGACCCTCAATTGTTGACCACGAAGTTGTGGCGGCAGGGCAAAACTGTCATCAATTGAGATCATGTCGCCCACATTGAGCTGGGATGGGTGATTGAGCTCACGCTGTGGCGCTGCTTTCTTACCAAAAATACTATTGAAAAATCCCATAGTGACTCCTGCTGACTATGCTCGCGTGCGGCTTCAAATCGATTGGCTGCGGATCGTAACGGGCAATAGTGGTCAATTATTTTATGCGGATGAAACAAAAAAATGCCGAGGTCAGTAGGGGGTGATGATCCCACTGAGACTCGGCATTCGGTCAATCATTGCTTAGCTTTTACGTGCTTTGATTCGGTCTAGCACAGCATTTGCATTCGACTTTTGCTCACCAATACCGGCTTCGGCTAGCTTAGATTGCAGTGACTTGTCACTGTTTTCATCGGCTAAGGTTTCTGCCGCTTTCAGGCGGTCGTCAAACTGTTGCTGACGTGCCTTGATGCGCTCAAGTGAATCTTTAGCGTTCAGCAGCTTAGAGTTGCTAGACGCGAACGAGTCAGTAATGGTTGCCGTGGCTTTTTGCACGCTTTCAGTGGTTTTAACCATGCTCAGCTGACGCTGATAATCAGACAGTTGACGCTCGGTTTTCTTCACTAAGTCTTTCAAACGTGCTGCATGGGCGCTAAAGCTATCGTTGGCAGTTTGCTGCTCAGCAAGCTCTTGATCGAGCTGGGCGATTTTTTCAGCGACTTCAATTGCTAAGGCTTCATTACCTTTGTCCAATGCTTGAGTCGCATACCCTTCGTGCTCGACAATCGAGCGTTTCAGGCGGTCGATTTCACGGCTGGCTTGCATTTCTTTCGCCATGACATCGGTCAGTTCACGTTTAGCGTTGGTTAAATGTTTCTCGGCGTCGCGAATTTCCTGTTCGAAAATACGCGTTGAGTTTGCGTCAACGATGCTTTGGCCAACTTCGGTGGCACCACCGCGAAACGCTGTTAAAATTTTATTCAGAATGCCCATTTTGTGGCTCCTTATTTTAGATAGTCGACCATTTCATCGATAACTTCTAAACAGTTATCGGATAAAACTGCTAATTCTTGCTCGATTTCGAGCATGCTAGATTGCAGTGAAAGCGCGCCGTAAACTACGTATTTGTCATCAATTTTCGCAAAGGCTGACAAGGGCATCGGAATGTTGAGTTCTAGCATGGTTTCAAACATTTCGCTGCGACGTTCTTGGTTTACTTCGTTCTCGCCCCACAGGTAACTGATGCAAAGAATCTGGTTATCCGTCACCGATACGAATACCGGTATTTCTTCACGGCCAACCACATTCACTTGCAGTACTTCGACTTCGCCATCAATAGGATAACAATCGAATTGAAAGCCGGTTTGGCTATTATTGCCAAGACTGTTGAGGTGATTGGCAAGGGTATGGATATTCATATTTGTCCTTATTGACATATTATGTCTGTATTCAAAGATAGCACCGAGACATAATATGTCAAGCACTATCTTGTCCTATTAAAAAAGATTCAGTCCCTGATTCTCGGACCAATCTTGCAAATGGTAGTGATACAGCTGCAAAGAACCCAATTCATTGGGTTTTATTTTTGCGGCATCTTGATAAAAATTGGCTGGAAACTCAAAGGCGCCATCCACTAAACCTAAGGTGAGCCAGTCATCTTTGATGGGCAGCTCAGTTAACTTAGCTAATCTGTGTTGTGCATCGAGTCCGCCTGCGGTGGCTATACTCCAGCCCCACTCGCCAAAACTGGGCACATTATGATGGTACTGTTTGACGTCAAATCCTGCCAATGCCAAGGTTTTTGCTACCGAAATAAAGGCCTTAGGGGCATGGTAAGGCGATGTTGACTGTACAGTCAGAGCGCCATCACTGCTCATAAGTTCCTTTAATTTACGGTAGAAATAATCCGAATACAGCTTATTAAGATCGGGATGGCTCGGATCGGGCAAGTCCACGATAATCGCATCGTATTTCACGCCTGTGGCAATCAGCTTATCGACGCCATTAAATGCATCGTCGTTGATCACAGTGACACGGGGATCGTTTAGCGCATTGCCGTTGAGCGTCAACATAGCGCGGCTCAAACGCTCGGGCATATCTGTATCAGGCGACTTAAACAATTGCACTAGGCCGACATCGAGATCGAGCAGCGTCACTTGCTCAGGCTCCCAGCGCAGCACTTGTTTGAGACCGAGTCCATCGCCGCCGCCAATGATCAACACCTTGTTATGGCGGGCACTGGCTGCGAGTGTAGGGTGCACAAGAAACGCATGGTAGATGTGTTCGTCTATGCTAGAAAACTGTAAGCGACCATTGATGTATAACGCATAAACGGGCGGCAGACCGTTACCGCGAAGTCGCTCGGTGAAGGTCAGCTGTTGGAAACGTGTCGCCTTGGCGTAAACCACTTTATCTTTAAAGAGCAAATTATTAAATTCTTGCTCCCAGCGTGGGCCGTGGATGGCTAACACGAGTAAAATGCCTGTCACGATAACATGCCCAGTCAAAAGCAGTTTAGGGCGGCGGATTTTAGGCCAGAAGCGCCAGATAAACACAAAGCCCGCCAACAGGTTGAAACTGGCGGTTAAAGCGGCGGCGAGTTGGATATCAATGGCAAGCATAAAGCCAACCCAAATGGCGGCACCTATGCCTGCGCCTATGTAATCGGCGCCGTAAATTGTTCCCGCATTGTGCAGCAAATGCTCGTCAGAGAGTGATTGGCGCACTCTGGCGATCAGTGGGATTTCCATACCTATCATCAGGCCCAGCAACACGCCCCACACATAGGGTAAGTATTCGCTGAGTTTTTGTAGCGAGCCTATCATGCCGCCTTCGGGCAGTTGATCTGGTGGTAAACCTAAGGTGTTGGCAATCATCAAGGGCAGTTGTTGGCCAAAACCAATCACCGCCGCTGTGATTAAAATGGCGAGTGAGCCACAGAGTGCGACTGTGAGTTCTAAGATCACAAAACCGGTAAAGGCATCACGGATCTTACGGGCGGCGAAGGCACCTAGCCCCATGGAGACTATCATCAAGCCAATCATGGTGTAGATGGCGGCTTCTAATGCGCCTAAAATGCGCCCGGCATAGTGGGATAAAAGATATTCGTAAATCAGGCCGCAGCCTGCTAATACGGCCATGATGCCCAATAAGAGCACATCGTCGAACCAACCTAGGCGGCTAGGTTTAGCCGCCGAGGGGGTTAAGCTGGTTTCTTGCATTCGATTAGGCCATCAGTGCCGTGAGGATAAGTGCGATAGCGATACTGATCGCCATTTCAACGGCGGCGATGCCGATATTGTGTTGTCTTTCTACTTCATCGGCTAAATCGATACGGGCTAATACCAGTTTCTTCACGACAAACAGCAGTAAGGAAAGCGCGATCAGCATGATGACTGAGAACACTAACCAACCGATCACGTTAGTCACATAAGCCGTTGGATTAAATATAATAAAGTGGCTGGCAGCGTTAAAGCTCAGCGCCATTGCTATCATATAACCCGCATGACGCAGTGCTAATGCCGTATGACCTTGTACTAAGGCTTGCTGCATTGACGAGTCTTGATTGCGGCTCGCAAAACGGTTTTCACGCCAGCGCGTCAGTAGCACTAACATCAACTGCGAAATCGCAAAGGCGCTGAAGATAGCGATAAAGGTATCTAGGGTTAAGTCTTCTGCCCATAACAACACGGCGCGGATGATAATCGCTGTGGCGATGGCAGCACTGGCATCGACAATCGCGACAGACACATTACCTTTGATGATTTGCTCGTTCTTATCGAACTCGTTTAACGCAATCTTATCGTGGAGGAAACGACCCAGTTTAATCAGCACTAAGCCGAATAAACCGTAGGCGCTCATGCCAATGGCTTCATTAAGATAAGAGTGCGCGGAAGCACCAGTGATAGCGCCCGTTAGCACTATACCCAGTGCGGCAACGGCGCCCGCGGTACTAATACCGAAGGCAAAGTTATCACGCTCCGCCAGTTCTTTACTGCTGTTAACCTTTACGCTCCAACCTTGCAAATAACGCATCAGCGTTAGCAAAATCACGGCTATGGTGAGATCGATAGCCAGAATGATGGCTAGCTCTGGTGTGATACCGAAATCCTGAAATAGTGTCATTGGAAATCCTTAGTTACTTGCCCCGGCGCACACTGCGGGTCGTGCGATTACTGGAATTACGGAAACTGCTGTCTTTAGCATAGTTAGAGCGGAACTTACTACTCGAACTCTTGCTTGCGCTCGTGGTGTTGCTGGCCTTGGGCGTGCTGGTACTTTCACGGGATAACGCCGTGCCACCGGTACGCGGTTTGGCATAAGGGCTGTCGAAGCGCTTACCTTGGGAATCGAAACGTTTTTTCGTTTGTTCGAAGGTCTTATTTTGCGCATCCGCTTGTTTGGGTGAGGTATAGCGATAACGACCTACGTCATTGTAATAGCTATAACCTCGGTTACCCGACCAACGATCGTAGGAAACAGGGCGATTGAAGACATTCGAAAACATCGAATACATGCCATACCAAGCCCAAAACGAAGTGCCGCTCGAGTCGGTTTGCCAGTTACCGTAAGACGGATTACCAACTAGCTGACTGCCTGGACCAAAATCTTCGCCGCCATTGGCTAATGTTGCGGCCTCACGGCTAATCGCATTCACGCGGGCCAGTTTGCCGTCGGACATATCGGCGACCACGTTGACAGGGTCGGACAACATATCGTTAAACAAACTGGGATCAGCGGCTTGATAAAGATTTTCCGCTTCGGCCAGCTGTTGATCGAGATCGGCAAAGTTACTCGCCACTTTCGATTCATCTAATCGACGTTTCAGCGAGGAATACATGGGACCTTGGGTGCCAGAATCCTTTGCTAATTCATCAAGTAATGGGGCTAAATCAGGTTTCTGCTGCTTTAACAGTGTGGTGTATTGTTTTAAGAGGTTAGCGTTACGCAACTGCCCGTCATCGATCATCGTCGTGAGCGTAGCGAGACGTTGCTGCGTGAGTTGTTGATACTTCGCGATTTTATCCGGTCTCTCATCGCCACAACCCGTCAGCGACAGCATAACGGCTAAAAAGAGGATCGATGTGAGAACACGGGTTAGCATTCCTGCCATGTTTTCTCCAAATGGTAATGAAATAAAACTCAAATACTTGCAGGCAATAATAATCTGCTTGCCCAATATGCCTGCTGCGCAGGTTATAGTACCCTTAAATGCCACAGATAAAAGGGGATACCTTTATTTGTGTGCTACATCAGGTAGCTGCAAGTCTCGTCGAACATAACATGATGTGGCGTCAATCTATATCATTTACGACATAATATGTCGATAGCTAAATTTGTTAGGGATTATTATGACCATGCAAAAAGACAGTAATAAGTCATTGTCTATTCTCGTTAATCAAACCGCTGAGCATAACTGGCTGCGGTTAGAGGAAGTATGGTCCGAAGGACTCGTGCAATTAACACCTGCCCAGCAGCAAGAACTCAAAACGGTTCTAGGGCTCAGTGATTACGTGGCGGCCCAGTTATGCCGACATCCCGAGTGGATTAACAGGCTGTTTGCCGGCGAGTTAAGCTTGATTGAGCGTAAAAACTTTGATCTTGAGTTGCACGAAGTGCTGAGTAGCGCCACAACTGAAGAGATGGCCAAAGCCAGCCTGCGACGGTTTCGTAACTATCAAATGGTGCGCTTAGCCTGGCGTGACTTTTTAGACTATGCCAGTTTAGAAGCATCTCTGCTCGATCTGTCGACGCTTGCCGAAGCGTTAGTGATTTGCGCCCGCGACTGGCTCTATAAAGATATGTGCGCCCAATACGGCACGCCGATGGATAAAGAAGGTAATGCACAGCCATTGCTGATTTTAGGCATGGGCAAGTTAGGCGGCCGCGAGCTCAATTTCTCCTCTGATATCGACTTGATTTTCACTTTCCCTGAGCATGGTGAAACCGTCGGCGGTCGTCGCAGTTTAGACAATCAACAATTTTTTATCCGCATGGGACAAAGGCTAGTGAACTTGCTCGACCAAGTTACCGTCGATGGTTTTGTGTTCCGCGTGGATATGCGTTTGCGCCCCTACGGAGAAAGTGGGCCGCTGGTGGTGAGTTTTAGTGGCCTTGAGGATTATTACCAAGAACAGGGCCGAGATTGGGAACGCTATGCCATGGTCAAGGCGCGTGCGCTCGGACCTTGGAGCCATTTCTCCGATGAATTACACAGCCTGCTCAGACCCTTTGTGTATCGCCGCTATATCGACTTTTCAGCGATTGAATCCCTGCGAAAAATGAAGCAACTCATCGCCCAAGAAGTGCGTCGCCGTCATTTGACCGACAATATTAAACTCGGCGCGGGCGGTATTCGTGAGGTCGAGTTCGTGGTGCAGAGTTTCCAGTTAATTCGTGGTGGCCGCGAGCCTGCACTGCGCCAGCAGAGTTTATTCGGCGCTATCGATACGCTCTACAGCTTAGGGCAATTTGAGTATTTGGCGGTCGATGAGCTTAAACACAGCTATTTACTGTTGCGCCGAGTGGAGAATTTACTGCAAGCCATAGACGATAAACAAACCCAAACCTTGCCGAATAATCCGCTAGATTGGGCGCGATTGTGTCATGTGCTCGATATGGCCAACGAGGTCGATCTACGCACCCATATTGAAGCAGCAATGAGCAAAATCCATCGTCATTTTAAAGCGACAGTGGGCGGTGAAGAAGGCGAAGAAAAGGCCGAGCATTGGACAACGCAGCTGTGGCATGTGCAAGATATTGATGATGCCGTAGCGCTATTGGCCGAACAGCAAATCGACGATGACAAGCTGTGCCCTATGCTCAGCAGCTGGCGTGAGACTGTCACTAAGCGTTCTATTGGTCCACGCGGGCGCGAAACCTTAGATAAATTAATGCCAAGATTATTGGAAGAGTTGATTAATCAACAGAGTCCATCGGCTGCCTTTGAGCCCGTGTCTAAGGTGCTGGAGCAGATTTTAACTCGTACCACTTATCTTGAGCTTTTATGCGAAAACCCTGGCGCACGGCAACAGTTAGTGAGCCTGTGCTGCGCCAGCCCTTGGATTGCCGCGCAGTTGGCTAAGTTTCCCATGCTGCTCGATGAGCTTATCGATCCATCGCAGCTTTATGACACAACCTCCATAGATGATTATCCTAGCGAGCTGCGCCAGTACATGTTGCGTGTGCCCGAGGATGATATGGAGCAGCAGATGGAAGCGCTGCGACAATTTAAGCTGTCACAACAACTTAAAATCGCCGCCGCCGATGTCACTGGGGTTTTACCTGTGATGCAAGTGAGCGATCACTTAACCTTTTTAGCCGAAGCCATCATAGAACAAGTGGTGATGCAGGCGTGGCAACAGGTTTCAGTGCGCCATGGCGTGCCCGCCCACCTTGAGGGCAATGACACAGGTTTTGCCGTTGTTGGTTATGGCAAGCTCGGCGGGATAGAGTTGGGTTACGGCTCCGATCTCGATTTAGTCTTCCTGTGTGAAAACAAAGCAGATAACAGCCAGACCAATGGTGAACGGCCGATTGAAGTCGGCCATTTCTACCTCAAACTCGCCCAGCGTATTCTGCATTTGTTCTCGACTCGCACCACTTCGGGTGAGTTGTATGAAGTGGATATGCGCCTGCGTCCTTCCGGCGCCTCGGGTTTGATGGTCAGTGAGATTGAACGCTTTGGCGAATACCAAGCTAACGAGGCGTGGACGTGGGAACATCAAGCCTTAGTGCGCTCGCGTTTTGTTTTCGGCGACAATAGTTTAGCGGTCAAATTTAGCCGAATTCGCGCCTCGGTATTGGAAAAACCACGGGATAAAACTGAGCTGCAAAAAGCAGTACGTGAGATGCGTCAGAAGATGCGTGATCACTTGCTCAAAGCCAGCGATGGCATGTTTGATCTAAAACAGAGTCCCGGCGGTATTGCTGATATCGAGTTTATTGCCCAGTACTTAGTGCTGGCTAATGCCCATGAGTACCCAGAACTAACGATTTGGTCTGACAATGTGCGGATTTTTGGGGTGTTGGCTGAGCTTGAACTCTTACCTATGATGAGTGCCCAGCATTTAACCCAAACCTATTGCTTACTCAGGGATGAAAATCATCGCCTGACTCTGCAACAAAAGGCGGGGCTGTTACCTGTGTTAGAGGTTGAGGAACATGCCGAGCGAGTGCTCAATATCTACCGCGCTGTGCTTGAATAGTACAGTCATCTAAAGGGAGTAAGGCTGAAACGAATATCAGCCTTAACACCGCAAGAATGCCCAATTTAGGCTAGAGTTTAATGAGAGCAGTTAGCAGAGAGCACCATGCAATTACCTACTATCCCTGAAAACGAGCTGCAACGTTTGGCCACGTTACGCGCACTCAATGTGCTCGACACCGATGCCGAGGAACGTTTCGATCGTATTACTCGGCTCACGCGCAGAATTTTCTCTTTGCCGATTTGTGTTGTGACCTTAGTGGATGCCGAGCGGCAGTGGTTTAAATCTCGCCAAGGATTGGAGGTGACTGAAACACCAAGGGAAATTTCATTTTGTGGCCATGCGATCAATCAAGACGATATTTTTATCGTAAACGACGCCCTCAAAGATCCGCGCTTTAGTGACAATCCTCTGGTGACCGAGCAGCCGCATATTCGCTTCTACGCTGGCTATCCCTTAACCATTCACAGGCAATATCGAGTAGGGACCTTGTGTTTAATCGGCACTGAACCGCGGGAGTTTACGGCTGAAGATATTGAAACCTTGACGGATTTAGGCGAAATGGTGGAGGCGGAATTACTCTCTATCGCGCAAAACACCTTAGATCCTTTGACTACGATTTCGAATCGGCGTGGATTTGAGTTACTGGCCCATCAGGCGCTGGCGAGTTGTCGACGTACCGAATCTGAGGCGGCCTTACTCTTCTTTGATCTCGATTTCTTTAAGGAAGTGAATGACAACTTTGGTCACCTCAAGGGCGACCAAGTGTTATACGATTTTGCCCATATCCTGATGACCGCTTTTAGGGAGTCGGATGTGATTGCAAGGCTTGGCGGCGATGAGTTTGTGGTGCTATTAAGTTTTGTGTATAGGGATACAGTCGATCGCGTGATCGAGCGTTTTAAGCAGTTACTTGAGCAATATAATCAACAGCATCCTAAGCAACATAGCTTAGCGACCAGTATTGGTATCGCCCATTGGACGCCAGATTCTGATGTGAGCTTAGAAGATCTGTTAGATTCCGCCGATAAAGCCATGTATCAGGATAAAGCCGCCCACCACAGTGATGCGCCTTAAATTATGTGCACTAAATGATGCGCCTTAAATCATGTGTGCTTAAGCAAGATGAAAAGGGAGACAATTATGTCTCCCTTTTCATTGATTTTTATTCGGCGAAGAAGTACTAAGCTACGCCATTAAGCCGTAATGAGTATCACCCAGTGTTGGTATAAAGGTAAGCCAATTAACACATTAACCGGAAACGTAATGCCGAGTGAGGCCAGCATAGCCAGTCCAATATTGGCTTCGGGTATTGCGGCTCGAATGGCCGCAGGCGCTGCAATATAAGATGCACTGGCACTTAATGCTGCTAGCACTAAAATGCTGCCAGAAGGTAAGTCCAACCATAATCCTACGGCGATACCGCACCAAGCCAATACAAAGGGCGTTACGGCGGCGAACACCAATAAGCGCCATTGTTTTAGTGGTAGCGGCAAACACACTTTGGCCGTCACTAAGCCCATTTCAAGTAAAAATAATGCCAGTAAAGTTTTGAATCCGCCTAGTAGCACAGGTGTGAGCGGCGCAAGCCCCGTTGGGCCGTAAAGCCAACCAATCACTACGCCGCCAACGAGTAAGACAACGCCGCGGCTGGTTAACGCTTCGTGCAATACGCTCGATTGAGTTTCATTCTTGGGTGATGTTTCAATTGCTTTTTTGGCGCTTAAGTACCTGTGTAGCCAGAGCATCACGACGATCGCCGGCAGCTCCAGCAGCACGAGATACAGGGTGGTTTCGGGTCTTAATATCAACCCTGATTTTTCCACCATAGCCATCACCACCGCAAAGGTTCCCGCGCTAACGGAGCCGTAATGGGCGGCAATGCTAATGGCATCTGTGTGACCAATGCGAACCAGCCGAGTTAACACTGGGTATAGGGCCAAGGGGATAATGAAGCCTAAAGCAACAACCGCTAACAGCTCAGTGAGCACTAAGTTTTGGGTGTGACCGTGGAGCGCCATTCCGCCCTTTAAGCCCAAAGTGAGCATTAACAGTATGGATAGGGTTTCGTAGATCGCGGGGGGGACTTTAAGATCTGACTTCACTAGGCCAGCTAACAAGCCTAAGGCAAAAAAGGCAATGACAATATCGGGCATAAGTATCTCATTAATTTTGATTTTTAAGCCGTGCAGAACAGGCTTAAATGTCGGGTGATCCTGATGGCTGGTGATTTTGGACCTAATTGGTTATATTGAAAAATAAATTGTTTACCACTTAGGTATAGATAATTGTCTATGGATAAGCGTTCGTCATCGACTCAGCTTAAATTGCGGCACTTGAGTTTCCGTTTGCTGCAGGTGTATGTGCAAGTGGTGCGGTTAGGCAATATTTCCGCAGCGGCGAGGGCCTTGCATTTAACCCAACCCACAGTGTCATTACAGCTTAAAAAGCTGGCCGATGTATTGGGTGAGCCGTTACTCGAGAGTCGTGAAGGCCGCATGTTACCGACCTTGATTGGCAATGAACTCTACCGCGCCGCCTGCGATACCTTGAGTCGTTTTGAGGATTTCGATGCCTTTATGCAGCAGGCTAAAGGTGGCAGCGTCGGGCATATTAATATCGGTATCGTCACTACCGCCAAATACGTGTTACCACGGATTTTAGGGGCCTTTTATCGGCAGTTTCCGCAGGTTAAAGTGACCCTAAATATCGGTAACCGTGCCCATGTATTAGGTCGATTTGAGCGCCAAGAAGATGATTTATACCTGTTTAGTCATCCTCCTAGTGGCGATAACGTCTTATCTGCGCGGATCATTAAAAACCCGCTGCAATTGATTGCGCCAAAAGATCATTGGGCGGTGGGCCGTGAGCAAGTGAATTTTAACGATCTCAAACATGAGCGTTTTATCGTGCGCGAGCCGGGTTCTGCCACCCGCTTGATGTTTGAGTCTTGGTGCAGCGGTCAAGGCATCACGCTTAGTGACACTATGCAAATTGAGAGCAATGAGGCGATACGCCTAAGCGTCGCGTCGGGCTTGGGGTTGTCGGTGATTTCGGCGCACACGCTGCAAGAAGGGCGCGAAAAACCGGCTATTTTGCCAGTGATGGGTTTTCCGCTCGAAAGTAACTGGTATCTGGTTGGCCGCAAAGATCGACGCTTGCCCTATGCTGCCATGCAGCTGGTGGACTTTATGGCGGCGCATTTGGCCGAGTGTATCGAGCCCGAATGGGTTGCCGCCGATATCAGTGAACTGGCTATGCACTTTAATCATGCGCCGCAAACTCGGTCTTAGCTGAGTTCATGTTTTTGATACTGAATGATTTTATTCAGTTAGATATGTGTTGATACATTGAGGGTAACGTCTTTTAGCACACCTTGTGCAGTTACCCTCAGGTCTCATTGTAAAACGAGATTTGGCCTTAAATCTGACGACTGTACGAGGCGACTTTACACCTTAAAGCGCGTCAGTAGGTTGTTCAGTTCTACCGCTAACCTTGATAATTCATGCGCCGAGGCACTGGTTTGCTGGGCTCCCGCGGCGCTTTGGCTGGCGAGATCGCTAATGTTCACTATGTTTTTATCGACTTCACGGGCGACTTTCGCTTGTTCTTCTGCGGCGCTTGCGATGACCATATTGCTGTTGTTCATCGTACTGATTTGAGTGTTAATCGTGTTTAATGCATCCCCAGCGAGCCTTGCGACAGCGAGTGCTTGCTCTGCCTTTTGACCACTGTGCTGCATCGATAGCACAGCGGTTTCGGTGCCGTGCTGGATCTTGTTGATCATGTCTTCAATCTCGCGGGTCGACGACTGAGTGCGGTGGGCTAGCGCGCGCACTTCATCGGCAACGACCGCAAAACCACGGCCAGTATCGCCCGCTCGCGCCGCTTCAATAGCTGCGTTGAGGGCCAGTAAATTCGTTTGTTCTGCAATCGCGCGGATCACATCTAAAACTTTGCCAATATCGACAGCTTGCATGGCTAAGGTTTGGACAATTTGCGAACTTTGCGTCACATCCTGATTCATGTCGATAATGGCGGCGACGGTTTGATCTACCTGTTTTTTACCTAATTCAGTATTGCGGGCGGTTTCTTCTGAGGCTTCTGAAGCGAGGACTGCAGTATTGGCGACTTCATCCACCGCCGAACTCATCTCGGTAATTGCGGTTGCAGCCTGTTGTATTTCATCATTTTGTTGCTGTATACCGCGGGAAGCATCTTCAGTCACAGAATTGAGCTCTTCGGCGGCGGAGGCGAGCTGGTTAGAGGAGTTTGCTATATGGGATAAGGTATCGCGCAGGTTCTGCTGCATCCCTGCTAATGACTGCATCAGCTGACTGGTTTCATCATTGCCATCTGTACGGATTTTCTGCGTTAAATCACCGCTTGCGACCGTCACTGAAATATCTACTGCTTCTTTCATCGGCTGCACAATACTGCGGGTTAAGAGTGTGGCTACGACAAATGCGGCAATCAAGGAGGCTACTATCACCACGCTGTTGAGTAGCTTACTTTCCTCGTAGGCTTGTGCGGTGATCTCGCCCTGTTTGCCTGCATATTCGGTATTTAAGTCGCCAATGCTGATAAGCGTTTTAGTTATTTTATCAGCTTGTAACGTCATCACTTCATCCATTATTCGTTTAGCTTCAGTCGTGTCATTGGCCTGCAGCTTACTGATCATTTGATCTTGGTTCTGTAAATATAACTCTAAATTATGACTAAAATCCTGATAGAGGGCTTGCTCACCAGGCAAACTAATTAAAGGCTCGTAGGCCTTTTGATCCGTTTTAATGTTCTCGCGAATTTGCCTTAAGGTTTCGAGCCCTTTGTCACGCTCAGCCGCCGAATCGGCGAGTAATAGACGAAATGTAAATACCCTAGCGCGCATCACGTTAAGATTGATGCTCGATAGCGTGACGAGTGTCGGCAGGGTATTTTTTTCAATTTCTTCTGAGGAGACTCGCATGGATGACATAGTTTGTAATGACATCAGCCCCTGAAGTAACAAGACTAGACCGAGTAAGCCAAACGCAGTAATGAGTCGTGAGCCAATTTTAATTTGTCGTAACCACATAAGCGAATCGTCCCTGTATTTAAATTAGTTCCGTCTAAGGTCGTTCTTACTGCTTTTAAACTAATGCTTTCGAACTACTGCTGTCGAGCCATAAAGTTCGAGTAAATAAAGTCGAACTTATGCTTCCTAACTTTAAAACTAAACGTTATCGCGCAGAGTCGGAACTATGAGTCTTTGGTTTAATACACTATAGATTATATTTTTAAAATTTCTTGCCGTAGAGTGTAAATTTAATTGATTAAAACCTATAGGGCGTAAATTAGCATAATTGAAACTAAGTTATACCGTACCTTAAATATCTAGGTTAGCAAACCGTATTGCTGAATTGAGTGGGGTAATGCCTTTGGTTTTATTAAGGCTATCTGTTGGAGTAAAGGTGTGAGCTGCGATTAGTTTTTTGATTTTAAACGGTTAAGGTGAGGTTTTGTGCTGATTTGATAAGGTTTTATATTGGCAATCTAGGTCATTAGACTCATGTTTCATGTCGGTCGTTTTAAAGGTGTTATTCAAACTTTTACTATACTGATTGTATAAGTGACTTCGTAATCTACTGTTCCTTTGGACGTTTTTATTTTTTGTGCTAATGATTGTCCAATAATAAATGGGTAAATTATTGGTGCTTATTTTTTGTCTCTTTCCTTGTCTATTTTCTTGTTTGTGCAAAGCAATAAATAATCAATCGTTTTACGCTAATTCATGTCGGCTCATTTCTATTAATCGGCTGTAGGTGCGGCGGAATTCAAAACTAAGTGCGCCACCTTGGTAGAGTTCGCTCAGTGGCACGTCGCAGCTGAGATAAAGGCTGACATTTTGATCGTACAACTCATCAATTAAGCTGATAAAACGTCGCGCTGGGTCGTCGTTGGCGGCGTAGGAGAGTTTGCGCTCGCCCGTAGCTGCGGCTTGGTTTGCTCCTGTGCCGTCCTCCGTGCCGCGGGCACGGATCCAGCCTTTCACTTCGCCGCCCAGTTTAGGAACACCGCTCACCATTAAGATCTTAAATCGACTGGCGATTTCGATGTAATCGAGTTGGGATCTTGGGCCATCACACAGGGCATAAAAGTCGAACCAAGCAACGGCGTTGTCTGTGGGCTCTAAAGCGGCGCGGATCACTGGGATTTCACGGTTGCAGATGGTGAGGCTAGCATTGCTCATTCTGCTATCACTAACGTTAGAATCGCAAATACCAGTATCGCTAATGCCAACAGCGCTCATACTGAGTGCATTTGGCGTTAACCCATTCACTAGCTTGTCAAAAATCTGCTCAAAATCGAGTGTTCCGGTAATGCCGATATTGCGGGAAATCGAGGCACTCATTTCAGCGCTTTCAATGCCAATCTCGTTGTTTAATAAAGTATTGATGGCGTGCATCCTGTGGTCTTGGTTGCCAGCGAGATGCAGCATTTGCGTGTGCGTTTGCAGCAATTGGATACAAGGTAAAAATCTGTGTCTGGCTAAGCCGTTCTCATACAAGCGCTCAATAGGAATATTTGAGGTCGCGATCAGCACCACACCTTGTTCGAATAGGCACTCAAATAGCCCTGCGAGTATCATGGCATCGCCAATGTCTGAGACAAAAAACTCATCGAAACACAGCACCCTACATTCTTTCGCTAGATTTTTTGCTATAAGCGTTAACGGATCGCGTTTACCCGAATGCTCACGCAGTGCATTGTGTATCCGTGCCATAAAGCGGTGGAAATGCAGTCTTAACTTGCCTTCACTTGGCAAACAATCGAAAAACAAATCCATCAGAAAGGTTTTACCGCGACCGACATCGCCCCACAGATACAAGCCTTTGATGGATTGTGAATGGGAGAGGCGTGCTGAATAGGGCTGTGGCATCAAGTGTTTAAATAACATATCGAGCGCCAACACCGCCTGTTGTTGCGCTGGATCGTCAACTAGATTTTCGCTCACTTTGGCGCGATACACTTCCAGTGGCGTCATCATTGGCATTATCGATTGCGAGCTAGCGGAGTTTGAATGAGCCATGTCGGGGTCTCGTTGGCGGTTGTTTTAGGTGTTTGCTGCAGTCAGTGTGTGCTTTAGCTTTGATTAAGTGCGATATCAGTACTCGCCTTTTGAGGCATAATGCTACTCATACTTAGGTACTCGGGAGCCATATTGCAAGATGCTCAGGGTAACATAGTCGCTGGCGTGACTTAAATCCCGCTCTGAGGCTTAGGCCAAATACTAAACGAAACCAGTGCTTTATTCTCGGGGACTTTTACCTTAACATCTTTGTCACAAAAATAATGATATGGAATGAATCCTATGGCTAGCAAAGGCAATGGCATTACTTTTATCAGTGCACAAACCTCGATTGAGGGTGACATCCAGTTAGAGAGCACGGCATTAATTGCGGGTAAATTGCAGGGCAAGATTGGTTCAGCGGGGCAAATTAAGATCGAACTTGGCGGCGAGATCTCCGGTGAAGTCAGCTGTGATGAGTTGCGGGTGTGCGGCGTATTTAGTGGGCGAGTCTGTTGTAATAAGTTGATTATTACCAGTTCTGGAGTGGTTGACGGCGAAGTTGCTAGCCATCAGATGGAGATTTACGAAGGCGGCCAGTTTATTGGTCAGCGGATTAAAGGCCCTGAGCTTGATGCCTTGCCTGACATGCTAAAAGCGATCGCCCCAGCGGCTCAACGCTCGGATGCGCACCTATATGCCAGTGAGAGCGGTTCATTAAGAGGCGATAATCGGGCGATTCGCCCTTGGTTGTATGTTGCTGCTGCAACTGTCGTCATCGCCTTGGGCTTTAGTTTTGGACCCGAGCCATTGCGTGAGTGGTTACCGAATGTGAGTGATAGTCCGCTCAATACTGAAGTGTCTCCCGTGGCACAGGGGCTAGATGCTGAAAAGGCTGCCAATCCATTACTGACTGAACAAACGACTGCGCCAGATACCGCGAATGCCGACAATACGGCGGCGTTATCCGCAGATCCCGATCCGCTGGCTTTATCGCAGGATTCGGCGATGGAAGATTTACAGCAGATGGAACAAGGCCATGCACAGATGGCGCAGGGTGATAATGGCACCGCGCCCGCCAGCGAGAATGCAGGCAATAAGCTCTGATTGCTAAGCGAAAGCTCGAATCTATTCGCTTGAATCAATTATCTCGAATAAATAGGTACTCGCATCGTTGGGTCGAGCATTTGGTGTTTTTTGTTCGAGCATTCTTATTTGCTCATCGTTGCTAATGCTTATCGCCGAAATCCAGCTCAATCCTACTCAATCTCTCTTCAAGTATTGTTGCTAGTTCCCTCAGAAGCGCTTAACGGCGCTTTGCTTTTATGGATGGCTTCTAGCTTAATTTAACGTTCCAAGGGTAAATCCGTCCTATTTTTATGCTATTTCACTCATCTGTTAACATTCAGCGTCCGCTAATATTCCTGTCATATTTTCATTGAGTTATCTCTCATTCTTACCCGTTTTGTGCACTTCAAGCCGTTTCCCTTGAGTTAAGTTTATTTTGTTCATGAACTTTATGATTTTTAGTCACCTTAAGTCCCTTAATGAAGATTAAGTGCGTTAAATATCTTTAACGAAATGTTAACGATACATTTCATCCTCTGGGCGAGGAAGTAGTCCGTCACAGACCTGACACAATTCTAATAACACAGGCATTCCCACAGGGAATGGCAGACTGCAATACAGGAGGCATTGATGCCTAGATTGACCTTACTTGCCGCGGCAACCGCTGTGGCCTTTACTGGTTTTGCGAATGCGCAAGACTTAACGCCACAAGAGCTTCAAGCACAACTCACCCAATTGACTCAAGAAGTTAACCAGCTAAAACAACAGCAGGCAGCGAATGCCACTGCGACTCCATCTAAGCCTAGCGCGCCAGCTTTTGAGATAGGTGGTCGCATTCAACTCGATTACAACCTCTTCAATGGTGCCTATAACGCCGAACATAACGGCAGTAGCGCGCAGGATATTTTCCCCCGCCGAGTCCGTACCTTTGTTGAAGGCGAATTACAGGATTGGGATTACAAGCTGTTGCTTGAATTTGCTGAGAATACCGCTGAAATCGTCATGGCTCGGATGCGTTATTCGGGTTTTGAGAATGGCCCTAAACTGCAATTTGGTAAGTTGCGTGAGGATATCAGCCTTGATGCGCTCACCAGCAGTAATCACATTGCGCTGATCGAACGTTCTAGCCTCGCCGATACTATGTCGCCGTACTTCCGCTGGGGTGTTTCTGCCTATCAATATTTCCCCAGCACAGGTTTACGTTACGCCTTGGGTGTTTATAAAAACGATGCCTTTGGTAGCGATGGCAAAGATGAAACTGATGATTTGAACTATGCCCTGAGCTCGCGAGTGACTTGGTCACAGGCCAAAGAACCGGGCCAAGTGCTGCATGCAGGCTTGTGGTACTCAGCGCGTCAAATGGGCGGCGATGACTTGCCTGCCAGCTTTGCTCGCGGCGAACTGCGCGAGACTAATACTCGCCTGATTAACTATGTCGCCGGTGGTGAAACCGCAGCGATTGATAATCTAAATCAAGCGGGTTTAGAGCTGGCATTTCAACATAATGGCTTGTTGTTGCAGGGCGAATATGCCCAGCGCAGTTTAAACACCCAAGATCCTCAGTCAGTGCTCGATGGTGAGCGTTATCAGGCGTATTACCTGCAGGCGAGTTACTTCTTAACGGGCGAACAGCGCAGCTATTCCAAGGGCAGCGCCGTGTTTTCCCAGCCTAAGGGCGTAACCGATGCATGGGAATTGGCGGCACGTTTTTCTAGCGTGGATGCGAGCTCCGACTTCCAAGGTACTAAAGCTCAGACCTATACCTTAGGCGTGTCTTACTACTTTAATCCAAAAATCAAAGTGATGGCTAACTACATCCATTCTTCCGTCGATGGCGCTGGCACGATTGCCTTAGTCGGCAATGAAGATGTGGGCGATGCCTTTGCTGCCCGTTTGCAATACGTGTTTTAGGAGTAATGAATCATGTTGAAAATGAAATCTTTAGTCATGAGTGCGCTGTTACTCGGTGCCTCTGGCATGGCGAGTGCTGATATCCACTTTATCATTCCTGGCGGTCCAGGCGGTGGTTGGGATACCACAGCGCGCGGCGTCGGTGAAGCTTTAGTGAAGTCGAAAATCGATGGTAATGCCTCTTTTGAGAACCTCTCGGGTGGCGGTGGCGGTCGTGCGATTGCCTCTATGATCAAATCGAAAAACAAACAGGGCGATATTTTACTGGTTAACTCGACTCCGATTGTGCTCCGTGCACTTTCAGGACAAATCCCGTTTAGTTATCGTGATTTAACGCCGGTTGCAGGCATAGTCGCCGATTACGGTGCCTTTGTGGTACGTAACGATTCACCGTTGAAAACCTGGGACGATGTGTTGGCGGCCTTTAAGGCGGATCCACAAAGATTCAATATCGCTGGCGGCTCGGCGCGCGGCAGTATGGATCACTTAGTTGCGGCGCAAGCGATTGCGGCGGCGGGCTTAGATGGCGGTCGTTTACGTTATGTTCCCTACGATGCGGGTGGTCAAGCTAAGGCTGGCTTACTCTCGGGCGAAGTCGATTTATTGTCGACGGGATTCAGTGAAGCGTTAGAAATTGCAGGCAGTGGTCAAGGGCGGATCCTTGCTATGACGGCACCTGAAATCGTTGCCGAGCATCCAGAGGTTCCGACGATTAAATCTCTCGGTTATGACATGACGTTTACTAACTGGCGCGGCTTTTTTGCGGCACCCGATACGCCTAAAGCCAAAGTTGATGAGTATGTGGCCAAGTTTGCGGCGCTGATTAAGACGCCAGAATGGGAACAAGTGCGTGCCCGTAATGGTTGGATCAATTTGTTTGAACCCCAAGCCGAATTCATTAAGTCATTGGAAGCACAGGAGCAACAGCTTAAAGCCACTATGTTGCAACTGGGCTTTATTAAGTAAGGAGTGACAGATGTTGAATCGTGATCTGATTGGTTCCTTGCTATTTGTCGCCGTGTTTACCGGATATGGCGTGCTGGCATGGCAAATTCCCTTATTGCCGTTTGAAGAATTTGAAGTCGTGACATCTTCCACTATGCCGAAGATTTATGCTGCCATGGGATTGATGTTTAGTCTGTTTTCTCTGGTTGCCGTCTTGCTGAAAGGAAACACGGTTCAACAGCGGGGGGCGCTGCTGACAAAAGCCGCCTTACAACAAACCGCGGCGCTGATTGTGCTGATGGTCTTGTATGCCGCCGGACTCGAACCGTTGGGGTTTGTTGTCGCTACCTTATTGTTTTTGGTCGCTGGATTTTGGTTGATGGGAGAGCGCCGCTTTAAGATTTTGCTGCTCGCCTCTGTGCCCGTGGTGTTGGTGTTCTGGGTGTTGATGACGCAAGTCTTAGGTATTTACTTGGCCTCAGGTTCTCTTTGGAGTTAACTATGTTCGATGCAATGTTTATTGGTCTATCGACCGCGTTTGAATTGCAAAACCTCATGTATGTGGTCTTAGGCTGCTTGGTCGGCACAGTGATCGGTATGCTGCCGGGATTAGGGCCGATCACAGCGATCGCCTTGATGATCCCTGTGACTTACAGCATTGGCCCCAGCTCAGGCATGATCTTAATGGCGGGCGTGTACTACGGCGCTATTTTTGGTGGGTCGACTTCATCAATTCTGATCAACGCCCCGGGCGTGGCAGGAACGGTTGCGACGTCATTCGATGGTTATCCGATGGCGCAAAAAGGCATGGCAGGTAAGGCATTAGCGATTGCGGCCTATGCTTCGTTTACCGGCGGCACTATCGGCGCCATTATGTTGATGGTCGCGGCGCCATTATTAGCGCAAGTATCACTGAGCTTTCAATCGGGCGATTATGTGGTCTTGATGTTCCTCGGTTTGACGGCCATTGCGGCGTTTTCGAATCGTGGCGATTTCCTCAAGGCCATGATGATGACTCACTTAGGTTTGTTGCTCTCGTCAGTGGGGATCGATCCTTTCTCGGGGATGGAACGCTTCACCTTCGGTCAGCCAGATTTACTCGATGGCATCAGTTTTCTGTTAATCGCCATGGCTACTTTTGCCCTGTCGGAAGCGTTAATGAATGTGATTAAGCCGCCTAAGTCGACCGAAAACATCAACTTTTCAGCGCAGCCGATTGGTAGCACTCGCTTAACCAAAGAGGAAGTGAAAGAGATAGCACCTGTGATTGGTCGCTCTTCGATTTTCGGTTTTTTGATTGGGGTATTACCGGGCGCAGGCGCAACGATTGCCAGCTTTATGGCCTACGGCACTGAGCGTAATTTATCCCGCGGCGCGAAACGCGATGAGTTTGGTAAGGGCTCGATTCGCGGTGTTGCGGCGCCTGAGTCGGCTAACAATGCGGCCTGTACTGGCTCATTTGTACCCTTATTGACCTTAGGTATTCCGGGGTCGGGTACCACGGCCATCATGCTCGGTGCATTAATCGCTTATGGTATTCAACCTGGCCCTATGTTGATGCAAGAGCGTCCAGACGTGTTTTGGTCTGTGATTATCTCTATGTATTTTGGCAATATTATTCTGCTGGTGCTGAATTTACCGCTGATCCCTTATTTTGCCAAAGTGCTGGCTTTGCCTAAGTCGATTTTGACTGTGATGATTTTGTTTTTCAGTTTGATTGGGGTGTATTTAGTCTCATTTAATACCTTCGATCTGTTCTTGATGATAGGTTTTGCGATTGTCGCTGTGGTGCTACGTTTGCTGGCATTCCCAATGGCGCCGCTGCTACTGGGCTTCATCCTCGGTGATATGATTGAGCGTAACTTCCGTCGTGCTATGATCGCCTCCGATGGTTCTTTGAGCTTCCTGTGGGAACGCCCGCTAACACTGACTATCTTGATTGTGGCAATTGCGATGCTGGCTGTGCCATTGATCGGTTTTATTCGTAGTCATCGTAGTGATAAATTGGCGAAAGCCTCTTAATGTAAAGGTACGCTAATGAGACGCCCTAAGCGCTTAGAAACGTGGTTAATCAGTGGGGTGACTTGCCTGAGTTTGTTGCTGTGCGCCTTATTTGGCGGCATCAGCTATCAAATTTTGAGTCGCAGTATTACTGAGCAATCGGGCGCTAAGGCATTAGGGCTGGCCCATGCGGTCGCGACACGGACCGATGTGATTACCGCTTTGCAGACTGGGCATTCGAGTCCCCAATTACTGGCCGCGATAGAAGGAATACGTCTAGCGTCTAAGGCCGATTTTATCGTGGTGGGCGATACCCATAAATACCGTATCGTGCACCCAGATTCAGATAAAATTGGCAAGAAGATGGAGGGCGGTGATAGCCAAGCGGCATTAGAAGGGGAGTCTTATATCTCCGAGGCGCAGGGCAGTTTAGGTCGTTCTATTCGCGGTAAAGTGCCAGTGCTTGACGAGCAAGGCCAAATTATCGGCTTGGTTTCCGTGGGCTTTTTGAGCCAGTCCGTGGGCGCGTTAATCGATAAACGTATTCCTGAAATCATCATGACAGTCCTAGGGGTGTTATTGATGGGCGTGTTGGTGGCTTTTTGGATGGGACGGCAAGTACGGGAAATGTTGTTCGGCTTGCAACCTGCTGAAATTGGGCGTTTATTTGTCGAGCAGGACGCGATTCTTAACACAGTGCGAATGGGGGTGGTGGCATTGGATGCCGATGGCCGTATCCGCAAGTTGAATCAAAGGGCGCGGGAGATCTTAGCCTTATCTCCGACCTGCCAACCTAATACTCTGATGTTGAGTGATTTATTGCCGCAGCACGCCGATTTTCTACTGACGAACCAAAACAAAACCATCAGGGGATTCGAGTTATTTGCCAATGAGCAATGGCTGGTGATGTCGCGGGTGCCGTTTCAGGTACGGGATCAAAATGATGGCTTGCTACTGACGATGCGCCCCGCCGATGAAATTGAGCGCTTGAGCCAACAACTCGCAAAAGTGCAAGAGTTTGCCGAAATGCTCAGAGTTCAAACCCATGATTACTCGAATAAACTGCATACTCTAGGTGCCTTGTTGCAACTCAAAGCCTACGACAAAGCGGTCGAATTTATTGGTCAAGAAAGCCAAGGTTGGCAGGCTCAAATCCATTTATTACTGTCGCAAATCCATGAGCCGACGATCGCGGGATTACTCTTGGGTAAGTACCACAAGGCGAAAGAGCTGAATATTGAGTTTCAAATCAGCCCAGATAGTCAACTCAGCGATGTGCAAGACGCCATTATGCTAGAGCGGATGGTGTCGATTATGGGCAACCTTATCGATAATGCCATTGAGGCTGTGCACAGGGCGAACAATCATAAGCCCCGCCGCGTGGTCGTGACCTTAGATGAAACTGCCTCTAACCTGATTTTTGATGTGGAAGACAGTGGCGATGGGATTTCTAAAACCGAGTACAGTACGATATTCGATCCAGATTACAGCTCTAAGCAGGGGGCGCAGCACGGTGTGGGCATGTATATCGTTAATACTTACCTGTGTGCCTGCCATGGCAGCTTAGAGTTTGCCGACTCAGATTTAGGTGGAGCGCGTTTTTCTGTGTATATTCCCACTAAACCTTTACCTGAAGTAGGTACCGTTTAATGCATACCGTCATGATTGTTGCGGACCAAGTTGCGCGTGTTGCTGAGTTAACCGCACCGTATTTGTTTCCTGAACTTCTGCCTGAAATAGGTATTGTTTAATGCATACAGTGATCATCGTCGAGGATGAAGTCGAAGTCGCCCATTTGGTTGCGCAATATTTGTTCTCGACCAATCGTTATAAAGTGATTGGGATGGCCAGCGATATCAGTACCGCGCGGTCTTTATTGGGCGCCATCACGCCGGACCTCTTACTGCTAGACGTGTATTTACCCGACGGTAATGGTTTGAATTTACTAGCAGAATTACGCAGCCAAGGGATCCGCAGCGAAGTGGTATTGCTCACTGCGGCCAAGGAAGTGCAGATTTTAGAAAAAGCCATGCAGTTAGGGGTGTTCGATTTTCTGGTGAAACCTGTACTGTTGAGCCGGTTAGATCAAGCCCTGAGTCGATTTGAGAGCCGGCAGCTCAAACTTTCTGCCACCGAAGAGCTGACTCAATCCGTAGTCGATGCCTTTATGGAAGTGCCGACAGGGACGACTAAGGCTGCTGCTCGTTTGCCAAAGGGGGTCGACCAATTGACCCTACAGAAAATCCGTGAAGTGTTTGATGCTAAGCCGCAGGATAAACTCACGGCGCAAATGGTGGGTGAAAAGCTAGGCGTTAGCCGTTCTACCGCGCGGCGTTATTTAGAGTTTTTGTTGGAATGCAATGAGCTGGCGGCGGACCAAAGTTATGGCTCCATCGGCCGCCCCGAACGTTGCTACCACAGAGTGCGCTAGTCTTCTGTTCAGCTTTTGCTTTTTTGCATTCAGAATTTAGTCCACCTTGATCCTTTCAAGCTGCCACTCTGGCAGCTTGGAGGTTAAGTCTGGGATTATTCTATCGATATCGCCCCGCAAGATAATCAATGGCTCACCGCTAAATGCCCCGTTGGCTAAATGCTGCAACCTTTCTGGCGTTAGAGCCTGCAACTCGGCATTCAGCTTTTGCACATCAACTTGGGTTAATCCTGTCGCAAGTTGTTGGAGATATTGGTTTTCACGCTGAATGCTGTTGTCTTGGCTGAGTACATCCTCACCCATCAAATAGGTTTTAAGTGCATTGATTTCGCCTTGGCTGGCACTTTGGGTTTTAACGAGCGCGAGGTGATCGAGTATGCCCACCACAAACGCGCCCGTATGTTCTATGGCTGTACTGCCGTAAAACTTGATGCTGCTGGACAGCGGCGCATTGGCACACTGGCCGTAAATGCCATAGGTGAGGCCGCGTTTTTCCCGCAAATCATAATAGAGTCTGCCCGAAAAACTGCGCCCCATCAGCGCGGATAAACTGCGGCAGCTTAAGGCGACTTCCTGTGAATTGAGTTGACTCGTCTCGGACATATCGCCTAACTCATTATCAACGGTATGACCTATGGCATGATTTATGGAATGATCTATGCGATAGCCTATGCGATAGCCTATGCGATAGCCTAGGCGGACTTGGGTCTGCACGCTGCCCGGCGCATCGATAAGGTAAATCTTTTGGGTTTGCTTAGGTGTGGTTGTTTCTAGCTTATCCGCGTGCGATGACGATTTAGACAAGGATTTAGGCAAGGATGTCGTCAATATAGGCCACTGTTTAATGCTGGCTTGAAGATCAAATTCGGCGTTTTTAGCCTGCGAGTTGGGTAGAAACAGATGCCACTGTGCTTGCGATGCCGCCTGCTGCTGGATCTGTTGCAGTTGATTCAGATTAAGCGTATCGAACAGCTCATTATTATTGAGCACTGTATTGTAGGGATGTTCAGGCCCGAGCAGTTTTTCGCGCCACAGTTTATCTATCTCGGCGCCACTAAAGGCATTTAAGTGCTTATTGAGCTTGAGTTGGCGGCGAATATTGTCAACATCGACGGGGGCGGTTGTCGCATCAACAAAGGTATTGGGCTGCCAAAATTGCATTAGCAAGCCGTAGATATGATTAACATCGTCGGGGCAGGTGAGGCTTAGATTTATGCTATGTAAGCTAACGCGAATACTGAAAGTTTCAAGGCAAGGATCTGCGAGGCTAATCGCCAGTGCGCGGGCTTTCTCTTGCAGGGCAATCTGTAAAATATCGGGATTATTGAAGGGGGCCTGCGGACTTATCGCCGCTAAACTGACCCTGTTGCTTAGACTGTTACTGCTGAGACTGTTACTGCTTAGAGCATGAGTGCTTAGACTGTTACTGTTTAGATCATGATTGCTTTGCACTGAAGCAAGTCTATGTAACTGATAGGGTAAATCCAATTCGGTATAGACTTCATCGCTAAACATTGGATCCGTTGCGGGGATGATGACGCCGCTTTCGGGTAAATGACTGTTAAAAGGATAGGGCGTGTTAAAGCCCGCTAAGCTTGGCGGTTCGGTCGGCGTAAAGACGATTTGCGTTTGCTGGCAGGCGCTCAGTAATAACGCCGCTGCGCAGCACATTAAGCTTTGTAGTTGTTTAGGTCGTCCGTGAGTTACAGGAGTTAGGTTCATCATAATACCGCATCCTCTAGGCTGTCGCTCATGTCACTAGGTAGCCATTCCAGCAGTGTTTTTCCCCAGCGAATATACCAAGGTGGCAGTAGGTCGACCCGCACATAGTCTTGAGTAAAATACTGTTTTGCGACTCTTTGGATATCGCCAGCCGTGACTGCGTTAATCCGCTGCCACTGCGCGCTAAAGGGATGGTCTTTATCTTGAACTGAGGTCGCCGAAAGCTGCGTGGCTAGTGCTTGGGTGTCACTGAGTTGTTGTAATCGATTGTTTAACCACACTTGTTTAAGTGCGCACAGGCTGGTTTCATCCAGAGTCTCTTGCTGTGTTTGTGCGACAAGTCCCAGCACTTTTTCCACTAAGGCATCGAGTGAAGTGCGAGCTCGCGGAACCAAGACAATATTGGCAATCCCATGATTTTCTAGCTCAAAGGGCAGGGAATAGCTGAGCATCTGCGCGGGATTATGCTGGCTGAGTTTCGCGATTGCACTGGCGGTATTTTGAAATAAATAGCCTTCGAGCAGTTGAATCGCTGCCGCATCGGGATGATTTTTACCTACGGTATGCCAAGCGAGCAGTAATCCAGGCCAAGGTCCGTGCTCATCGACTAACTCAGCATGCACTTGTTTAGGCTCGATATTCAACTCAGTGAATCTAGGTTCAGTCGTCGTTGGTTTAGGCCAAGTCGCAAAATCTTGCTCAATCCATTGCAGGGTTTGTGGGCTTAACTTGCCGACAAGGGAAAGCTGCATCGCGTCGGGGCGATAATAAGCACGGTGAAAGGCGGTTAGGCTTTCAGGTGTGGCTTGCAAGATATCTTCGCGACTACCAATAATACCGTGGCCGTAGGGCGTGCCTTTCACTTGGTCGAGTAAGAACGCCATCGCGCTGCGGACATAGGGCTGATTATCTATGGTTTGCGCCATTTCCTGCAGTACGGTTTCCTGCTGATTTTTAACGGTAGTGGCATTTAGGCTTGGGCGGATAAAGCGGTCGGCTTCGAGATACAGCCCCAGTTCTAATGCTGGGCTTGGCAGCGTCACATAGTAATTGGTGTAGTCAAAATGTGTGCTGGCATTAAAACGTGCACCTAAGGCACTGAGCTGCTGGGCATAGGTATCGCCGGGGGCATTTTCGCTGCCCTTAAATAACATGTGCTCAAACAGATGGGCATAACCGCTTTGGCCCTCAGCTTCGTTGCGGGCGCCTAAATTAAATTGGCTGGCGATTGTGACTGTCTGTTTATCAGCCATGGGCAGTAACCGCACCGTCAGGCCATTTTCGAGAGTGTAGGTTTTTAGGTTCGCTTCGAGCGCGTATAAGGCTTGTGCATCCTGCTCGGCGCGACATTGTGCCAGCAGCGAATTGCTAAAAGCACTGGTCGCAAGGGCGATAAAAAAGACGATGTGAGTTCTCATAAGTGCATCCTGCTGAGCATATTTTTTGAATTCGTTAAATAACTCATCGAAGCTGAATGCCGTTACCAAGTGGCGATTAACCCATCAACAGGTATCGATACCGATTGCGATGTGGTTAGCGACTGCTCGGATTTCATCGAAATCAGTTGAATAGCATTCAGTTTTTAAAAAGAACTGCTATGATGGCACAGTTCTTTTTCTGGCATAAGTACAAGATATGGTAAGCAGATCCCCGTTCGAATCCTTTCAGTGGAAAAGCGATATTTTTAACTGTGAAAGCACTGATATTGATAATTTTTATCTGCTGCTTGAGCAGGAAATGACCCGTTTGGGCATGGTTGAGAAGAATTTGGGTGAAGTCGGTAAATACAAGGTTAGCTTGTATCAGTCTCCCGCCGCTAAGTCAGGCTTACCTTCTTTATTAATCAGCGCAGGATTTCATGGCGAAGAATCTGCAGGCCCTTGGGGTTTGCTGCATTTTTTGAGTGAAGCGTCAGCAGACCTATTTGAACGGGTGAACTTGAGTTTATTGCCCCTCGTTAATCCAACCGGATTCAGCCGCGGCCATAGATTTAACAAGTACGGCGAAAATCCAAATCGCGGTTTTGTATTTGAGAATGGTAAACCTAAAGCCAACGAACATACGTCGGTGGAAGGTAAGTTGTTGTTAGATCATGCGCAGTTACTGATTGCCGCTTGCCGTGACGGTATTTTAACTTGCCACGAAGATGTCTTGAGCCGTGAAGCCTATGTGTATTCTTTTGAGCCAAGCCAAGTGCCAGGACGCTTTAGCCTCGATTTGCGCGATACCTTAGGCGGTTATTTCCCGATTGCTGTGGATGGCGAGATTGATGCGTGTCCTGTGAAGGATGGCTTGATCTTCAATCACTTCGATACGTCGTTTGAAGCGTGTTTAGTGCGAAGTGGTGCCCGTGTCGGTGCTTGTACCGAAACGCCAGCGCTGCAAAACTTCGACCAACGCGTATTGGCAAACAGTGCTGTTATGACTCACTTCTTAGCCCTATGTGCACCTTTATGTGATTGATCTTGTTATTCTATTAGGTGTTTAATCATCTTATAAATGACAAAAAAATACCCGCTGATAGCGGGTATTTTTTTAGGTGATATTTACCAGTGAATTATTGGTTAATTCGCATCGGTACACCAGTACGTTCATCAAGCAGCTTTTTGATCACAGAAGAATTTGTGTCAGCTTTAGCGATAAACTTGGCGATATCTCTAGGTAATGAAATCGCGACTGGCTCATTGGATTCAAACTCAGCCACAGTGCGAGACAGAGGTTGATGCACGGCTAAGTAGCGCTTACCGTCTGGCTCTTCGGTTGCTTTAATCGGCTGGTTCACGAATTGTACGCGGGTGCCCACTGGGACATTCTTGAACAAGTGCTCGATATCTTCATGGCGTAAACGCACACAACCTTGACTCACACGTAAACCGATACCGAAACTCGCGTTAGTACCGTGAATCGCATACAAGTTGCCTATATACAGTGCATACAGTCCCATAGGGTTGTCTGGACCCGCTGGCCATACTGCTGGCAGGATTTCACCCTTAGCAGCATATTCTTTACGAATGCGTGGCGTCGGTGTCCAAGTTGGATTGGCACGCTTACGTTGTACTGAGGTCACCCAGTTTTCTGGCGTGTCTTTACCAATCTGGCCAATACCAATAGGCAGGACTTCAACTGTCTTTTTGCCTTTTGGATAGTAGTACAAACGCATTTCGGCCACGTTGATCACTATGCCTTCACGGGGAGCGTTAGGCAGGATCAGTTGTAATGGAATTAACAGTTGGCTACCTGGCTTTGGCAGAAATGGATCTACACCTGGGTTAGCTTCGAGTAAGTTACTGAGACCGAGCTGGTATTTGGCAGCAATATCTTCGAGAGTGTGTTTACCCTCTGGAACCGTATAATACTGGTTCTCGCCAATTAGCCTGCTTTGGGCGGCTGGTAAAGGATATTCCGTTGCTAAAGCGGACAGACTAGGGAAAACCAAAGTCAATAATAAAGCTGTGGTGCGAAGCATACTCATAAGCGGATACTACGATTCCTGTTAATAAAAAAGCGTGTTTAACGCAGCTTTCTCTGTTAAAACGAGAGCGGCAATTTGACGAGCAAAATGCACTGGCGCGCGAAGCTCGCATCCTTCCTTATTTTGGACATTATTTCAACTGAAATATGATCCGTACAGCGTATTTATCGCTTAATTTTTGTTTTAACGGTTTTCTTCGATGACTGAGGTTGTCAGTATTTAGACTTACCGTTTAACCCTCTGCCTACTTTATCGCCCTATGCGCTGCAATTCCCTGATCTAAGCTGCTGTGTTGCAACGCTTCTATGGTGATTGCTCCGTCTAAAATATTGACGTGATGCAAAGTGTCTTCTTTGATGGCGAATTAAGGGTGGCTGAATTGATGGGTTTTGCGAAAACAGCGTTTGCGAGACTTTTTTAAAGTACTTTTCTAACGGGGTGCTGCTCAACCTGACAAAGTCCGCCTAGCTGAGCTGATTGTCGGATAAATGGAGTGAAAACAATTGGCTTGAGGGTGATGTTCGAATATTCGCCGTTTCAGTCGACATTGTTTTGTCTGGCGCTGAATTCACTATGATAACCCTATTTTATACAGGTTTACGAGCTTGATTTAGCTTGAATGATTTAAGTTTACGTTTAGCTTGTTGTTTTTAACTATTTGATATTTATTTATTTTAATTTTTATAAGTCGTGTGAAAATGTTCTGCGGTTCTTTAGGTTTTACGTTAGCCTTTATCTCAAGGTTAATGCAAAGTTACATTTATGGCGTTTTCTATGTAGATGATTGAAATTTAATATTTAACGCTCCAATAATTCGCTATTTTTGTGCTAATATAAAATCATAAAATTGTAAGTTGAGTCATTTTTAACCTCGGTGATTTGTCTATCGTTTAACTAAACAACCTGTATAAGGAGGCGTTTGTGGATGCAAATTCCATCAATAGTTTTTTTCTGATTGGCGCCTTGCTAACTGCAGTGAGTGTTTTACTCAGTCCTATGTCTTCCCGTTTGGGTATCCCGATTCTTTTGATCTTCCTCGCCGTGGGTATTTTGGCCGGTGAAGATGGCCCTGGCGGCATACTGTTTGATGATTATTCCACCGCTTATTTAGTCAGTAACTTAGCGCTAGCTATCATCTTACTCGATGGTGGAATGCGTACCCGTGTCGCCAGTTTTAGGGTGGCGCTGTGGCCTGCTTTATCGCTAGCGACCTTTGGCGTTGCTATTACAACCAGTATCACTGGAATGATGGCCGCATGGCTGTTTGACTTGCATTGGTTGCAAGGTTTGCTGGTGGGCGCGATTGTGGGCTCGACCGATGCCGCCGCGGTATTCTCCTTATTGAAAGGGCGCAGTCTCAACGAGCGGGTTGGGGCAACCTTAGAAATCGAGTCTGGTAGTAACGACCCTATGGCGGTGTTTTTAACCGTGACGCTGATTGCGATTCTCGCCAATGTGGACACTGAGATGTCCTTCAGCTTTATGTTTATCAGCTTTATTAAGCAATTTGGTCTGGGTATTTGCTTAGGTTTAGGCGGCGGCTGGATGTTGTGGAAGCTGGTTAATTTGAGCAAATTAGCCGACGGCCTGTACTCTATTTTAGTCTTAAGCGGTGGGCTGATCATTTATGCGGCGTCCAACAAACTTGGCGGCAGTGGTATTTTATCGATTTACTTAGTCGGGCTTTTCCTCGGCAATAAGCCGACCCGTGGCCGCCATGCGATTTTGAACGTACTGGATGGCATGACTTGGGTCAGCCAAATCGGCATGTTCTTGGTATTAGGCTTATTGCTTACCCCTTCCGATTTAGTCGATATCTTGATCCCAGGTTTTGCGCTGGCATTTGGGATGATTTTATTTGCTCGTCCTGTCGCTGTGTGGATCAGCCTATTGCCCTTTAAGAGCTTCAGCAGTCGCGACCGCTGGTTTATTTCGTGGGTAGGATTACGCGGTGCAGTGCCTATCATCTTGGCGGTGTTCCCCATGATGGCGGGCTTACCGGGCGCTCAGTTGTACTTCAACTTAGCCTTCTTCGTTGTACTAGTCTCGTTACTGGTTCAAGGTGCGTCTTTGACCACTGCGGCGCGTTTAGCTAAGGTGGAACTGCCCCCAAAGCCGTTGCCCGTTTCGCGTTCGGGAGTTGAAATTTACCCGAGCAGCGAATGGGAAGTGTTTGTTTATCGTTTGAGTGAAAGTAAGTGGTGTATTGGTGAACCGTTAAAACGTTTAGCTATGCCAGATGGAACACGAATTGCGGCGGTATTTAGGGATGACACTTTACTGCATCCATCGGGTAGCACTCGCCTCGAAGCGGGCGATATACTCTGCGTGCTGGGTCAGGAGCGCAGTTTAGAAGCCTTGAGTAACCTCTTTAGCCAAGCGCCAGAAAATAAAGAAGTACAACGTTTCTTCGGTGATTTCTTTATTGAAACAGACGTTAAACTTGCGGATCTCGCACCAATTTATGGCTTGAGTTTAGATAATCTCGCTGACGATATGACAGTTGCCGATCTGGTGGTGTCACAGCTTGGTGCAAACCCTGTGCTGGGCGATCAGTTCCAATGGCAGTCGTTGCATTGGGTGGTGGCGGGGCTGTATGAAGGCAAAGTCACTAACGTGGGTATTCGTTTACCGACCGAGCATTCGCTGTAATCTCATGCGCTAGATGCTTCTTGCCATAGAGAGTTGAAGTTGAAAGTTGTCATCGACAATTGCCATTGAAAGTTGTCATCGACAATTGCCATTGAAAGTTATCATCGACAATTGTAATCGAAAGTCACCATAAAAAATGCCAGCTTATTTGCTGGCATTTTTGTATTAAAAACGGAATGAGTTACTGATATAAAGATTTGTCCGTTGGATCTGGACGGGTTTTAAAGCGGCGATGCAACCACATATATTGGGCGCGGTTTTTATCTATGATGGATTCGATAATCTTGTTACCGCGAATGGCATCGGCTAATTCATCCTCGCCGGGGAAATTATCCAGCGGTGGCATCACTTCAATCCGATAACCCTCATCACCTTCGGTACGTTCCACAAAAAAGGGTAAGACTTTGGCTTTGCCGAGTTTGGCTAACGTGGTGGCCCCCGTAATCGTTGCCGCATCTGGCATGGCATAAAACGGGATAAATACCGCGCTGGAGCGGCCAAAGTCTTGATCTGCCGTGTACCAAATGACATCGGGATTACGTAGGCAGCGCACCATTTGGCGCAAGTCGCGTTTAGAAACGAGACCTTTATTCGAGCGTAAACGGCCTTTAACTTGGAGGTATTCCATCACAGGATTGTTGTGTGGGCGATAAACCCCCACGCCGGGTTGGAATTGGCCGAAAATACGTGCGCCCATTTCCAGCGGTAAACAATGCACTGCAAACAGGATAACGCCGTGGCCAGCATCGAGGGTGTCTTGCACGTGTTCTTTGCCTGTGATGCTCATGTGTTGCTGCACTTTTTCATCGGACCACCACCATGCATTGATGGTATCGAAAATGGCTTTGCCTGTTTCTTCAAAGTTACGCGTGAGTAGGGCTTCTCGCTGTGCTTCTGACATTTCAGGGAAACAGAGGGCCAAGTTACGGCGCGCCGTATGAGTGCGACTGCCAGCAAATTTCATCACTAAGCGACCTAAACCTTTACCCAGTTTCATCTGCCATGAGAGCGGTAGAAGCTGAGTTAAGCGCATCAAGAATACGCCAAACCACATGGGCCAATGCTTAGGATGATATAAAGAAGATGAAAACTCGGCTTTCTCGACCACAAAAATACTCACTACTTTTGAAAATTACTGCTTATTCTAACTCAATTTTTACTGAAAATTAGGTACAATCACGGTTTAATTTCTGCATAAAGATAAGAGCACTATGAAGGTTTCTCTGCCAGCATTTGAAAAAGCCAGAGTGTTAGTCGTCGGCGATGTGATGTTAGACCGCTATTGGGTTGGCCCAACGGGACGTATCTCCCCCGAAGCCCCCGTACCTGTGGTGAAGATTAATCAAGTCGAAGACAGACCCGGCGGCGCGGCCAACGTGGCGCTCAATATCGCGACCTTAGGTGGTCAAGTCCAACTTGCTGGGCTCGTCGGTCAAGACGATACCGCCCATGCCTTAACGCTTGGCGTGCAAACCTTAGGGGTTGAACCCCAATGGTTAACCATTGCAGACAAGCCAACCATCACTAAGTTGCGGGTGTTATCACGCAACCAGCAATTGATCCGACTCGATTTCGAAGAAGCCTTCGACAAGGCCGATAGTGTGCGTTTGCTCAAGCAATCAGAGGCCTTACTCGATTCCGTCGATGTGGTGGTGTTGTCAGATTATGCGAAGGGCGCTATCGATCAGCCGCGTGATTTCATTGCGCTTGCCCGCGCAAAAGGTGTGATGGTGTTAGTCGATCCTAAGGGCAGTGACTTTGGCCGTTATCAGGGCGCGTCATTGATCACCCCGAATATGAGCGAGTTTGAAGCCGTTGTTGGCACTGTGACCTCAGAAGCGGATCTGCTGGAAAAAGCCCGTGGTTTACTTAAGCAACATCATTTTGATGCCATCTTAGTTACCCGCTCTGAAAAGGGCATGACCTTAGTGACTGCCAATGCGCCCGAGCTGCACATTCCTACCGTTGCCCGTGAAGTCTATGACGTGACGGGTGCTGGCGATACTGTGATTTCTGCCTTAGCAACCTCATTAGCCGCGGGCGCCGATTTACCGCAGGCTTGCGCAATTGCGAACACCGCCGCTGGCGTGGTGGTCGGTAAACTTGGCACTTCTACCGTGAGCCGCATTGAACTTATCGAAGCTCTAGCTTTGCATCATGGAGAATCGGGTTTTGGGGTGGTGAGTGAAGATCAACTCGCCTATGCCCTAGAGCAGGCCAAACTGCGCGGTGAGCGTGTGGTGATGACCAATGGTTGCTTTGATATTTTGCATGCGGGCCACGTGAGTTACCTCAAACAAGCCAAAGCCTTAGGCGATCGTTTGATTGTTGCAGTAAACGATGATGCCTCGGTTAAACGCCTTAAGGGTGATGGTCGTCCGGTCAATCAGGTTGATCGCCGTATGGCCGTGCTCGCTGGCTTAGCCTCTGTCGATTGGGTGGTGCCTTTTAGTGAAGATACGCCGCAGCGCATTATCACTCGACTGCTGCCAAATCTACTGGTTAAAGGCGGCGACTATAAGCTTGAAGATATCGCAGGCGGCGCTGAAGTGATTGCCGCCGGTGGTCAAGTGCAAGTGCTGGGCTTTGAGGATGGCATTTCGACCACGGCGATTATTCAAAATATCATGGCTAATCAGTGAGCTTAGTTGCTCTGGTATTCGCATCTAGCTTGTCTTGGACGCCCATTGCCGATAAGCAGGCTTTGATTTGCCCTTTACCAGAGCTTGGCACTTGCTTGGCATTATTGCCTAAGCAAGTGTTGGCGCAGCTGCCCGCTACGTTAGATCAATTTAGGCGCGATTTAGGCCAGCGAGGCGCCATGGTTATGCCCGTCGATGACAATCAGATAGCGGGCCTAGTCTTAGTCAACGAGTTGCAGTCGCCGCAAGTGCAGTTAGCCAGTGTCGATCTAGTGACCTATCAATTACCTTTGCTCGAACAGCCGCAATTAACCCTATGGCATGAGCTCGGTCATTTGGAGAACCTCGCCCTGCAAGGGACAGTGTTACCGATTCAATTGAGCGCATATCAGCATGAATGGCTAGCCGATATCTATCTGGTTTGGCGTGTCGCGCGGGAGCGAGGTGATTTTACCTTGGCATGGCAGCAATACCATAGACGCAATCTCGATGCGTTAACAAGTCCGCAATACTTGTCGCACTGGAGTTCGCCTATGATGATACAAGTGTTGCGCCGCTATAAGGTGGCTCACGTGGCGAGTTTTGCCGATTATCGGGATTTTTTGGCGGATTTTTATCCTAAAGCCGAGCAATTAGCGCCGAGGTTATTAGGCGAGTATTCGAGCTTAATGCAACGCACTTTTGGCGCGAGTGTGTTGCAACCCCTTCCTGAATATCTATTTTGGCGAAAAGCCGAACTTGGACATTATCTACAACCCACCTTCGTTTTACTCATGGGCGAGGAAAAAGCGCATAACTGGTTGGTACAAAATTCAATGTTATGAAGGTGTTAATGAATTCTATGTTTAAGCCTGTTTTAAACTGAACCCTAGCTGAACAAAAGCGAAATACGCTGGTTGCAGCCGAGTGAACAGCAGTAATCCCTGAGCGGCTTTGGTAAGCTTTCCCCCTAAAAATAAGAGGGGAGACTTTACTATGGCTAAGCGCTCGCGAGTACAAACTGAGCAAACCATAAATCAGATTATGGATGAAGCGTTAAGACAAATTTTGACTATCGGCTTTGAGACTATGTCTTATACCACGTTATCTGAAGCAACGGGGATTAGCCGCACAGGTATTAGCCACCATTTTCCACGCAAGAGCGATTTTCTCGTTCGCTTAGATAGCCGTATTGGTAATCTATTTGTTGCGGCTCTGGATTTTTCTAGCCAAGAGGCATTAGAAACATCATGGATGCAGGCTATGCAGGAAGAGCATTACCGCGCAGTATTGAGACTGTTCTTTAGTCTTTGCGGTGGTGCCAACAATGAAATCACTCTCTTTAGAGCTGTGAGCACAGCACGTCAACAAGCGATTGCTGAGTTAGGCTTAGCGGGTGATCGCACGATCAACCATTTAATAGGCCGTACTGCTATGATGTTGTTGTCCAATTTTGATGTGGCAAAAGCAGCATAAAAGACTGACCAACAAATATAAAAATGGAGCCCGATGGCTCCTTTTTTATGGGGGGAAATCGTGATTTTTACTGAGGAAACTCATCCTTTTGTCATGTAAGATAGGCCCTTTATTGCGTTATACCGCTTTTTACTCTTGATTTGACAGGATACACATATGGACATGAACCCTAGCCCTAATGCCGCCGATGCTCCCAAACGTAACATCAAGCTCGATAATACAGAGCTCATCAAAACCAGTTTTTGGGTGAGTCAGGTCTTTATGATCATTGCGACGGTTGTCGGTGTGTATTTAGCCGCGCAGGAAGGTTTATCGCAGGCGATTAAGTTCGATAACTTAAGTAATATGCAAAACAACTATCATCTGCGCCACGCGCTCTATGATGAAGTGAGTGACAACGTGGCCACTTTGAGCCGTTATGTCGACACGGTTGAAACGGTGAGCGGTAATAGCTTAGTGAAAATGCGCCCGCAAATGGGGCTGTTTGTTTGGGATAATATGCGCTATTCAGCCAATGCCCTAGAGACGCCGAGTCATATCTTGTCCGATATTCGTCGTTTTTATTTAGAGTCTGAGCAGATCATCAGTAATATTGAAACCCGCCACTACAGTGTTTCCTACGGTAAGGGCCTACTGCAAAGTTTACTGAGTAAGATCCAAGAAGATACTTTGCCGAAGCTTAAAACGAATTATGAAACCCTGTCAAAAGAGCTTAGCGATAACGATATTACCGTAGACTAACGTATCTTGGCTTAGCTCCTCCCTAAACATCAGGGGTCATTCTTATCCCTGATGTTTGAATTCATTGATGAATTCAGTGTTGCTGACACCACCTCTGCATGATCTGTTTTAGTACCCCATTATTTTATGGCACTTAAGCTAATGATGAATTTAACCAGTCTTTCTCCTTCGGCATTTGTCATCAAAACCTTGTTGAGTTAGCTTAATTCCTGTCGATAGGCTTGAGTTAGTTTTTGCTGCTGTAAATAGATGCGAATCGCCAAGAAGGTTAATGTGGCAGCAATAGCAGCGCTGATGATGTGGTGAAATACTAAGTGACTTATCAGGAATGTGGGTAAGTCTTCTAAGCTGTCGATAAGGAAAAGCTTAGTGATTAAGCCGATATAGACCAGAAGATGCAAAGCCGCGCCAGTGATGAAAAGGCGTCTAAATTTATCAATTAGTTTGATATCCAAATTGAAATCGAACCATCGACATAACAGATATCCACTCAGGCCGATGGCAATTGATATCCAGCCAAGTCCGAGTAATGAGGTTTTGATTAATACGCCAGACAGGATAAACAGTCCAAGCAACATTCACTCTTTCCTTCAAATAGCGTTAGATTCTACTTCGTATTTTTGCCTGCGAAAACGATGGGGATTGTGGGCAAAAAAACTCACATCCTATGGGGGCGGAGACTAGCTTAAAAGGCTTAAAAAAATATGAAATGAAAAGGGAGCCAGCGGCTCCCTTTTTATCATTGAAACAGTGTGTTTCGCCTAAACGATTTCTACTCTGTTGAAGTTACATCAGGCTCAAAGCGCTTTTAAAATCGCTTCGACACTGGCCTTGGCATCCCCAAACAGCATTTGAGTATTATCTTTGAAGAACAGTGGGTTTTGCACGCCAGCATAACCTGTGTTCATCGAGCGTTTAAAGCCGATGACGTTTTGCGCTTTCCACACTTCGAGCACTGGCATGCCTGCGATTGGGCTACCTGGATCTTCCATTGCCGCAGGGTTAACCGTGTCGTTCGCACCAATGACTAGTACTACGTCAGTGTCGTTAAAGTCGTCGTTGATTTCGTCCATTTCAAGCACGATATCGTAGGGGACTTTCGCTTCCGCTAGCAGTACGTTCATGTGGCCGGGTAAACGGCCTGCAACTGGGTGGATGCCGAAACGGACTTTCACGCCAAGATCGCGGAGTCTTTTGGTGATTTCAGCGACAGGATATTGCGCCTGTGCTACCGCCATACCGTAACCTGGGGTGATGATGACAGAGGTAGCATTTTTAAGCATATCCGCCACATCTTCGGCGTTGGTTTCACGGTATTCGCCCATTTCTTCATCGGCAGTCGAGGCCACACCATCTGTGCCAAAGCCACCAGCTATTACAGAAATAAACGAGCGATTCATCGCCTTACACATGATGTAAGACAGAATTGCACCCGATGAACCCACTAATGCGCCAACGACAATCAAGAGGTCGTTCGACAACATAAAGCCCGCTGCCGCTGCTGCCCAACCTGAGTAGGAGTTCAGCATAGACACCACCACTGGCATATCCGCGCCGCCAATCGATGCGACTAAATGCCAGCCAAAGGCGAAGGCAATCAAGGTCATCAACAGCAGTGCCGGCATAGTGCCGCCAGTTTGGACGAAGTACACCAACAGGGCGAAAGACACGAGCACAGCCACTAGGTTCAACTTGTGGCGATGTGGCAGCATCAAAGGTTTAGATGAAATCACGCCGCGTAACTTGCAAAAGGCCACGATAGAACCTGTGAAGGTGACTGCACCGATGAAGATCCCGAGGAAAACTTCGACCAAGTGAATGTTAAGCATGGCGCCAGTGAGATGTTCTTTGCTGGCGGCTTTGGCCGCTTCACTTAGAGCATCGTGCACTGCGGCGAGGGTCGTATTAATATCGCCACCGACAGCCACGACAACTTGCGACACTTCCTGTGGGTGTAAGTCGATAAAGCTGTTAAAGCCAACCAATACCGCGGCCATACCAACAAAACTGTGCAAGATGGCAACCAGTTCAGGCATTTCAGTCATTTCGACTTTTAATGCTAAACGGATACCAATCGCGCCGCCAATCACCATAGCGATTAAGATCCACGCAATACCGTTAGTATCAGGGTTGAAAATGGTAGCCAGTAGGGCAATTGCCATACCTAAGATACCGAATAAATTGCCGTGTTTTGCCGTCTCTTGCTTCGACAGTCCCGCGAGACTGAAGATGAAGAGAATGGCGGCAATAATGTAAGCTGCTGTTACCAGTCCTTGAGACACGTTAAACCCCCTTAATCCTTACGGAACATCTTCAGCATGCGCTGAGTGACGGTGAAGCCACCGAAGATGTTAATACTGGCGATCAGCACGGCGATAAACGCCAGTACAGTGACCAAAGTTGAACCCTGACCGATTTGCAGTAGCGCGCCGACCACGATAATGCCTGAAATCGCGTTAGTGACTGACATCAAAGGCGTATGCAGTGAGTGGGATACGTTCCACACCACATAATAACCCACGACGCAGGACAGCAAGAATACCGTGAAATGAGACAGGAACTCTGGCGGTGCAACCGATGCCACGGCTGCAAATCCGGCAACGCCTAAGGCGGCGAGCACGTATTTGAGCTTAGATGGCGCTTTCGGAGTGGTGTCTTTAGGCGCGATTTTCGCGGCAGGTTTTGCCGGCGCCGCAGAAACCGAAATCGGTGGTGGCGGGAAGGTCACTTCACCTTCTTTGATCACAGTCATGTTGCGCATGACCACATCATCGAAGTTGATGCTGGCAGTGCCGTCTTTCTCTTTGCACATTAACTTCATCAGGTTGACTAAGTTAGTGCCGTAAAGCTGTGACGATTGCGCCGGCAGACGACCGGGTAGGTCGGTATAACCAATCACTTTTACGCCGTTCGGTGTGACAAACAGCTCGCCCGATTGCGTGTATTCGCAGTTACCGCCAGTTGCAGCGGCTAAATCGACGATCACTGAGCCGCTCTTCATGCTATCAACCATAGCTTTGGTGATGAGCTTAGGCGCAGGACGACCAGGGATCAGCGCCGTAGTGATGATGATATCGACTTCTTTGGCTTGCTCAGCAAACAGCGCCATTTCGGCAGCAATAAATTCATCCGACATGGTTTTAGCATAACCATCGGATGAGCCACCTTCTTCGTTACCAAAATCGAGTTTAAGGAACTGGCCGCCCATGGATTCGATTTGCTCGGCCACTTCTAAGCGCGTATCGAAGGCGCGCACTATGGCGCCAAGCGAACCCGCAGTACCAATGGCAGCAAGACCTGCCACACCGGCACCAATCACTAACACTTTAGCGGGCGGCACTTTACCGGCAGCGGTAATTTGACCGGTAAAGAAACGGCCAAATTGATGCGCGGCTTCAACAACGGCACGATAACCGCCAATGTTGGCCATAGAGGAGAGAGCATCGAGTGACTGGGCACGGGAGATGCGTGGCACCATGTCCATCGCCATCACGTTGATCTTGCGTTTAGATAACTTCTCAACCAGCTCAGGGTTTTGTGCGGGCCAAATAAAGCTGACGACAGTTGCTCCGTCTTTGATTTGTTCGATTTCGGCGTCGCTTGGCGCATTGACCTTAAAAATCAGATCGGCTTGCCAAACGTCAGTTGTCACTTTCGCGCCTGCAGCTTCAAAGGCTGCATCATCGAAACTTGACAGTTGACCCGCATTGGCCTCAATAACAACTTCAAAGCCGAGTTTTTTAAGCTGCTCGACGGTGGCTGGAGTCGCGGCGACCCTAGTTTCACCGGCGAGACTTTCTCTCGGTATTCCAATCTGCATGACTACTCCCTGATGGTTTATATAATCGTTCCGCCTGCTGTGCTTCCTTCATCGTACTCAACTGCAAAATCTGTCATCGCCAGCGATTACTCGGCTGGTGATTCGAGTCAGTTCGGGCATTCAATCTAGGATGGACACTTTTTGTTTTAAAAACAAACTATTCTGTGGGCAACAGAAATTTCTGTTCGACAGGCTCATGACCATTGTGGCAATACTTTAGCTTGGCACAAGTGCATATTTCTCAAGCAGGCCGTTTCTGCACTGGTCGGATCAAAAACTTTTAACCAGTGCACACTTTTGTAGCTTAAATTTTGCACTTTGTATATTCCAAAATGGAATTAAAAATCCGATTTTATTCTTTTTTGCTTTTCTTAAACCGCGATAAGCTTGTGGACATTACACTGTCATAGGGCCGTCTCATGTTGTTAAAAGAACTTTCATCGCTGGCTTCGCCATTGTCTCAAGGACAAGTCGAGAAGCTAAAACAACTCACTTCTGAGTTAAGTGCTGTGCAACTGGCTTGGGTGAGTGGCTATCTTGCTGCCACCGCCAATGCTGGCCAACTAGCTCCCGCCGCAGAGGCGCAAACTGCTCAAACAGTGACGATTCTCTATGGCAGCCAAACGGGTAATGGCCGTGGTGTCGCCAAAGCGCTCGCTGATAAGGCGCAGGCACAAGGTTATGCGGTCAATCTGGCTTCAATGGGCGAATACAATGTTCGCCAACTGAAACAAGAAACTGTGCTCTTGCTGGTGGTCAGCACCCATGGTGAAGGTGAAGCGCCGGATGACGCGATTGAATTACATAAGTTTTTAGCATCGAAACGTGCGCCTAAGTTAGACAATCTACATTACTCAGTGCTTGCGCTGGGGGATTCAAGTTATGAATTCTTCTGCCAAACCGGTAAAGACTTTAGTACTCGTCTAGCGCTACTGGGTGCTAAGTCATTGTTACCTTTGGTTGAATGTGATGTGGACTATGAAGCCGCCGCTGGTCAGTGGCACGCCGATGTATTAGAGGCCGTTAAGCCGCTTATCGAAACCTCGTCCGCCAGTGTGGTATCTATCGGTACCGCTAAAACGATTGGCGAAAGCGAGTTTACTAAGCAAAACCCCTATAGCGCTGAAGTGCTAGCGAGCCAAAAAATTACCGGCCGCGGTTCAGACCGAGATGTGCGCCATGTTGAAATTGACCTTGGCGATTCAGGCTTAAGCTATCAAGCGGGCGATGCCCTCGGTGTGTGGTTTAGCAATAATGAAGTGTTAGTCGATGAAGTCCTCGTGGGTCTGTCGTTGGCCGCCGATGAGTTAGTGACCTTAGGCACAGAATCCTTGACCCTTAAGCAAGCTTTGCTTGAGAAGAAAGAGCTGACTCAGTTGTATCCTGGATTAGTCAAAGCGTGGGCCGAACTGAGCGGCAGCGCTGAGCTGCTAGCGTTGAGCGAAGATAAAGAGCAAGTGCGTCACTTTATCCTTAAGCATCAATTTGCGGATTTAGTCGCCCAGTATCCGTTAACAAATAGCGCTGTCACGTTAAGCGCGGCCAGATTGCTTGAGTTACTGCGCCCATTAACCCCAAGACTTTACTCTATCGCCTCAAGCCAAAGTGAAGTGGAAACCGAAGTCCATTTAACCGTAGCGTTAGTGGAAGATGAGCGTCACGGCGCGGCCCGTTTTGGCGGCGCGTCACACTTCTTAGCCTCTGCGCAGGAAGGCACGCAAGTTAAGGTTTATGTTGAGCCTAATAAGCATTTCCGTTTACCTGAAAATCCAGAAACACCAGTGATCATGGTTGGCCCTGGCACAGGTGTTGCGCCGTTTCGTGCCTTTATGCAGGAGCGCGTGGCCCAAGGTATTCAAGGCGATAGCTGGTTATTCTTCGGCAATCCTCACTTTGAGCAGGATTTCTTGTATCAAACTGAGTGGCAACAGTATTTGAAAAATGGCGATTTAAGCCGTATCGACGTGGCATTCTCGCGCGATCAAGCCCATAAAATATATGTGCAGCACCGTATTAAAGAGCAAGGCCAAGCCCTGTGGCAATGGTTGCAAAACGGCGCGCATCTGTACATTTGTGGTGATGCTGAACGTATGGCCAAAGATGTTCACCAAGCCTTGATTGAGGTGGCTGTTGAAGTCGGTGGTTTGAATCCCGAAGCTGCCGAAGCCTATTTTGAAACACTGCGCAGCGATAAGCGTTACCAAAAAGACGTGTATTAATCTCAACCGTTGCGCATATAAGAAACGCATAAGAATAGCCAAAGCTGCACACGTGATGACCTGTGCAGTCAGCGAACCGAATTTGAAGAGGCAGTTGCCATGAGTGAGCAAAAATTAGCGTTAAACGAATACCTAAAGACCGACAGTGATTACCTGCGCGGTACGATTAAAGAAGGCTTAGATTCTGCGGTAACCGGCAGTTTCAGTGACGGCGACCAGCAGCTGATCAAATTCCACGGCTTCTATCAGCAGGATGACCGTGATTTACGTAACGAACGTAAAGAGCAAAAACTCGAACCTTTATACAGCTTTATGTTGCGTGCCCGTGTACCTGGCGGTATTTGTTCTCCGCAGCAATGGTTAGGCGTAGACAAGATTGCCTCGACGCTCACCAGCTCGAACAGCATTCGTTTGACGACCCGTCAAACCTTCCAATACCACGGTATTCCTAAGCGTAACTTAAAGACTATTATTCAAGACTTAGATCGTGAAGCGCTGGATTCGATTGCCGCTTGTGGTGACGTTAACCGTAACGTGATGTGTAATCCTAATCCGGTGGAATCGAAACTACACGAGCAGGCCTATGCGGTGGCGAAACAACTGTCTGATCATCTGCTGCCACACACGCGTGCTTATGCCGAAATTTGGTTAGACGAAGAAAAGTTACTCTCAACCGAAGATGAAACCGTTGAACCTGTATATGGCAAAACTTATCTGCCACGTAAGTTCAAAATGGCGGTTGCGGTTCCTCCCGATAACGATGTTGACGTTTACACTAACGATTTAGGCTTTATCGCCGTTGCTGAAAACGGTGAGTTGGTTGGCTTTAACTTAACCGCGGGCGGCGGCATGGGTTCGACCCATGGCGAGGTGGAGACTTTCCCACGTCTGGCTGACGACTTTGGTTTTATCAAAACTGAAGACGTGATGAAGTTTGCCGAAGCTGTCATGACAGTGCAACGCGACTGGGGTAATCGTGTTAACCGTAAACGTTCACGCCTTAAATACACTATCGTTGACCATGGCTACGAGAAATTTAAAGCCGAAGTCGAATTGCGTGCAGGAGTGAAGTTTGAGCCTAAGCGTGATGTAGTGATTGGCGATCGCGGCGATCGTTATGGCTGGGTCGAAGGCGTTGACGGTAAATGGCATTTAACCTTATTTATCGAAAGTGGCCGTATTAAAGATTTACCGGGCCAAACCCTGCAAACGGGACTGCGTGAAATTGCTAAGATCCACAAAGGCGATTTCCGTATGACCTCGAATCAAAACATGATCATCGCAGGTGTGGCGGCAGAAGATAAAGCCACGATTGAAGGCTTAGCCCGCAAACACGGACTACTGGGCCAAGTGTTGACGCAAACCCGCGGTCATTCGATTGCCTGTGTGGCCTTGCCTACGTGTCCATTAGCAATGGCGGAAGCTGAGCGTTACTTCCCTGAGTTTATCGATCATATCGATGCGCTGCAGGCAAAACACGGCATCAGCGAACAAGCGATTGTGGTGCGGATGACGGGTTGTCCAAACGGTTGTGCACGTCCATTTGCCGCTGAAATTGGGCTTGTAGGTAAAGCGCCAGGCCGTTACAACTTGTACTTAGGCGCAAGCTTTGAAGGGACTCGTCTGAACAAGATGCACAGAGAAAATATCCAAGAGGCGGAAATTCTCGCCGAATTGGATACCCTGTTTGGCCGCTACGCCGTTGAGCGTGATGCAGGCGAAACCTTTGGTAACTTCACCGTCCGCGTAGGCGTTGTGAAGGCGGTGATTGATGCCGCTAAGGATTTTCATGGTTGATCTTGAGCAAAAAACCAGTGATACAGTGCCGACTGTGGTCAGCACGGCCGAGTTAACGGCGCTATTGAGTGCGCCTAAGGCCGAGCAAGCGATAGAGCTTGAACGCATAAATCAGTTCTTAGCTGGATTAAGCGCACAAGAGCGAGTGTTGTGGGGCTTAACTTATTTGCCCGGTAATCATGCACTGTCGTCAAGTTTTGGTATTCAAGCCGCAGTGATGCTGCATATGGTGAGCCAGGCACAGGCGAATATTCCGGTTATCCTCACGGATACAGGGTATTTGTTCCCTGAAACCTATCAGTTTATCGATGAGCTGACACAGCGTTTATCACTGAATGTAAAAGTATATCAAGCAGTGATGACAGCTGCATGGCAAGAGGCACGCTTTGGTAAGTTGTGGGAGCAAGGGTTAGACGGGCTAGAGCAATACAACCGTTTAAACAAAGTTGAGCCTATGCAACGCGCCTTAGCCGAGCTTGACGTCGGTACTTGGTTTGCAGGGCTGAGACGTAGCCAAGCCAGCACTCGTGAGGCGCTGCCGATACTGGCGATTCATGGCACTCGCTTTAAGTTACTGCCGATTATCGAGTGGTCGAATAAAGATGTGCACCTATATTTGACTCAATTTGACTTGCCGTACCACCCACTTTGGGATCAAGGCTATGTTTCTGTTGGTGATACCCATTCGAGTAAACCACTTGAATTAGGGATGACAGAGGAAGAAACGCGCTTTAATGGGCTGAAACGTGAGTGTGGTCTGCATTACGATATCTAGTCATCTTATTGATTTAAAATATTAAACGCCTCAATTGCCATTGGGGCGTTTTATATCTCTGTAAGATAAGTGTTATCTTTGGTTGAATTTAATACTCTGGATTGACGATAAAGCGAAGCTATGTCATTTAAGCGTCATTTCACTGAGATATATTGATATTCATAGAGTTAGTGTTGGTGGCTCTTTAAAGGATAAAAATGTTGTACATTTTTACTCACAGAGTTATGCACATTGGTTAAGCCTGGACTATATTTTGAAGTTCCCGTAGATGGTTTTGAGGGATTTTACTGTGAAATTGACATGATTCATGTCTTTTCCGAGGTTAAGTGGTTGTATATCGGTATTTATGGGCTGGGTTTGCTGTGTATTGATATCATTCGACTGGATGCAGTGAAAGCGTTGAAAACCGGACTCGCAGCTGCGAGTATCAAGCAGTTTGATTGACTTGCTAGCCCTCGTTAATCAGCCATCATTACCTCGGTCAGCTGTCGTCAAAGCTGCCGAGGTCAAGTTAAGTCAAGCCCTCGCCATCTTCAATAGTGATTTGTTATTGTGGTTATTTCTCTGCCTATCTTTGATTATCGAGTAAGATATCCTTGGTGTTTCCCCTATTGTCGTAGCATGATCGACCCGCAATTCCCTTAACGCTTTAGGCGGTTTTCTAATAAGCCTTGGGTGTTGTAAAGAATGCCTAATGGATTGGCTTGACTGGTATCATAAACGAGAGATGAGAGTGCGCGGATGAGATGGTGTAAATGACGGCTCCTTTATATGCGATGCGAGATCATGTCAGGCGTCCTAGTGCCAATAAGTCGAGTAGTCCTGCTCCTCAAAGGAGTAAGCGTGGCTTTCGTCGTTTATTGTCTTGGTTATTCAAGGGATTAGTATGGGCATTAATTTGCTCAATCTTATTGGTCATCCTACTCAGATTCGTTAATCCACCCATGTGGACTTGGCGGATTGAGCGCGCCTTATTTCCACCTGCACCTATGGGGGAAGTCATGCATCAGTGGCGCGATTTAGCGCACATTTCTCCTGAGTTACAATTGGCGGTGATCGCTGCAGAAGATCAACGTTTTGCCGAGCATACGGGATTCGATTTAGCCGCGATAAGCTCGGCGCTGAAATACAATCAGAAAGGCACTAAAGTTCGCGGAGCCAGCACCTTAAGTCAGCAGGCGGCGAAAAACCTGTTTATGTGGTCTAGCCGCAGTTTTTTTCGTAAGGGATTAGAAGCTTGGTTTACCTTAATGATGGAACTGACTTGGGATAAGTCGCGCATTCTTGAAGTGTATTTAAATATCGTCGAATTTGGCCCAGGTATTTACGGCGCCGAAGCGGCATCAAAGCATTATTTTGGAAAGTCTGCGGCAAAACTGACCCAATATGAGGCTTCATTACTCGCAGCCATCTTACCCAATCCTTGGCGTTATAAAGTGTCACCTCCGTCGTCCTATGTGCAGCAGCGTTCCGCTTGGATCCGCAAACAAATGCGCCAGTTAGGTGACGTCACGCTTAAAAAAGTCCACGAAGCGGGATGAAGGTCTGACGTGTGAGTTTGGCCCAGATGCATTTATGTGTCATTGGGCACTTTGTTAATCGTCGACGACTTAAAGATCTTTTATTACTGAATTGAAATAAGATTGGAAACCTGTTGAATTAAGGTTAACGCTGATGCGTTTTAACGGTTTGATTCCCTATCCTGTTCGCTTCTGTATCGGTTTAATGTTAAATTATCGGGCAAAATTTATACCTTAGTTTTCTGATTTTGCATTATCTGCGTAAGGGATATGTAAGAGCGGATAAATATTCAAATACCTAGGGATTACTTTAGGTATTGATTTCATAAAATTGAATTGTCATTAAATGGAGTTTCTTAAATGAAAAAGATTGTGATTGCCGCGGCAATTATTGCAGCTGGTGCGGGTGGTTATTGGTATACGCAGAATGGTGCTAGCTCGAGTGCCTCTGCAAATCCTTTGCTCGACTATGTGCCTGCTGATACGCCGATATTTTCGGGTCAGCTAAAACCCTTCCCGTTGAAAGCGTATTTACAGTCTATTTCTGGAAATTATCAGCAATATCCAAGTAACGCGCTTGCCGAATTTGGTGAGCTGGATAGCCCTATGGGTAAGTTCTTCGTCAGCATTTATCAGCAGTATATGGATGGCATTAAAGATCCAGCCTTACTGTTGAAAACCTTTGGTTTTCCTGATGAAATTAAACCATATTTCTATACTCTAGGTGCTTTGCCTGTATTCAAGATTGACGTCAATCAAGCGGATGCATTTTGGGCTGCATTAGATAAAGCCGAAAAAGACAGTGGCGTGACCCACGAAATGCGTAAAGTGGGTGATGTTGATTATCGCGCTTATGCATTATCGGATGAAGCTTCAACTGAAAAAGCTGATCTGTTATTTGCCCAAAAAGATGGCATATTAACGATTACTTTCAGCACTTCTATTACCGAGCCTGAATTATTAGAAATGGCATTCGGTATTAAGAAGGCGCCGCAGTCATTAGCCGCTTCTGGCATATTGGACGATATTATTAAAACCCATGGTTTTAAAGATCACAGCATCAGCTTTATCAACCATGTGGAAATTGTAAAGGCGTTGACCTCAGCCGATAGCAATATGTTATCTAAGCAATTGACGAAGTTTTTTGCTAATGAAAGCGTCGGTGAAGATCCATTAGCTCAAATTAGAACACCAGAATGTCGCACCGAATTAACCGCGATTGCGGCTAATTGGCCGCGCACGGTTGCGGGTTTAACCGCGTTTTCTGTGACAGAAAAAGAAAGCCATATGGCGGCCTCATTTGTGGTTGAAACTAAGAATCAACCAATTCTTGCGGCAATGCAAAAGATGCGTGGCTTTATTCCTGCACATCTGGCGGATATCGACAGCACTATTTTCTCTATGGGCATAGGCTTAGATGTCAACGAAGTTGCACCTTCATTAACGGCTATTTGGGATGATCTACAAAAGCCGCAATTGACCTGTGCGCCACTGGCCGAGTTGCAAGCTGAGTTGAGCCAACAGAGCCCAGCTATGCTAGGCATGTTCACTGGTATGGCGAACGGTGTGAAAGGCATGAGCGTTTCATTGCTCGACTTTAAAATGAGCACACAAGATCAAGAGCCTAAGTTAGAAAGCTTAGATGCGTTAGTCAGCCTCAGCGCCGAAAACCCATCTATGTTGTTCAATATGGTGAAACCTTTCGCGCCTATGTTGGCCGAAGTGCAATTAGCCGATAACGGCGATGCCACTGACTTATCACCACTATTGATGTTGCCACCTGAGTTAGGTGTTAAGCCTATGCTCGCGATTAAAGGTCAGCATTTAGTGGTGTATAGCGGTGATAAAGGTCTGGCGTTGGCAAACAAATTAGCGGGCGAGAAACTGTCTGCGAATGGCATGTATAGCTTATCTGCCGATTACGGCAAGATGTTCACTCCAATGCTGACGTTGTTAGAAATGAGCGGCGAGCCAATCCCTGAAGAAATGAAAATGCTTAAAGATTACAACATGCGAGTTCAAATGAGCTTCGATGTGAATAAGCAAGGTTTGGTTATAGGTTCAGTTGCCAATTCTAAAGCGACTGAAAAGAAATAATTCTAGAATCCATTCTTTAGCTAACTGATATCAGTTAACGAATCAATGTTTGAAATGAGCCAGCAGATTGCTGGCTCTTTTTTTGATTCAATTCAGCTTAGCTTGAGCTAGCTTAGTGGGTTGTGATGTTTGAATGAGCTGAGTTTTTGGCTTAGCCGAACGCACTAAACTCACTAGTCCTTGCCATTGAATATCACTGTTTTGCGGGAGCCAAATATCGGGCTCAGTCCCAGCACCTGACAAGAGTTTTCCCTGGGCATCATAGGTTAACGAACTACTGAATCTTATGTCTAACCCACTGTTTGGCAGTTTGAAATGGTACTGACGAGCAAAATCGCCCGAGGTTTTTTCACCAATCAAATTCGCCCTAGACCAAGATTTAGTGCGATAGGCAATCCACTCACATTCTTGGCGGCATTTGGGGCTCACGAGCAGCGCTAAGCGATTTCGCCCTTCAGGAGCCACCGCAGGTTTAGTGCGAACGTACCAAGGGCTGAATTTATCTTCATCGACTGAGGGTAAGTTGCGGGTGAGGGATTTTAGTCGAGGCACACTGTATTCGAGCGCAGCTAAAGGCTTAAAGTTGAGTGGCTGCAGATAGTCATTTCTCAGTTCTGGTGAGCGGCGATAGTGTGCAAATCCCATCACGTTTGGCGCTAAAGTGTTATTTAAATCAGTATCTTGATATCGCGATAACAGGGTTAATAGCTTTGGGCTAAAACCACTGGCATGACGTAAATCGATAATGAGTAATGGATATGTCATGCCCTTTAGCAGTTCTTGCTGTAGATCTCTATCCAATTCAAAGGCGTACAGATCGCTGATCTTCAGTTTGACCGTAGTATTGTTAACTGTTTCTAATTGATTTGGAGTGTCTTGAAATTCGGTGCGCTCAAACTGAGATAACTGATTAATGAATTCAAAAACACTCATATCTTGTGTCTGATCTTCTTGATTATTTTCCACTAATTGAGTCTGCGGTTCGCGGCTTGGCAGGGCGAGGGTCACCTGCTGGGTTTGCAGATCATCATTAATCAGCGTAATGAGCACATAGGGCTTGATGCTGAGGCCTAAATCTTCACGCAGCAGGTTCAGTTTTTTCAGCCAAGGTAACTGCATTTCTTGGCTCTGTTTTGCAGGCTCAGGTAGATAGGCCTGGCTGGCTGCCACCCATTTACTCATAGGTAAACCGTCGATATGAGTCACAAAGGGAAAGTCGTTGTTGATTGGACTATTATTGCTATCTAAGGCTAACCACTGGTCGTTAAGTGGTCGTAAGGTTAACGGGAGTTCGCCGCTTTGATCGTTGAAGTCGTGTACTTGAGCACCGGGATCTTTGAGGCTATTGAGTAGTTTAGTGATTTCAGCGGCAAAGCGATCATTGGGAGTGATGTCTTGATACTGCTCGACAATCAGGCTCGCCATATATTTGAGTTGCGGACTGGCTTTGTCGGGCGTTAACGCATAAAACGCCGAGTGTTGCTCGATTTGATCTAATAAGGCATAGAGATCTTGGCGTACCTCTTGCGCATTAAGCATAGGTGCAGTGTTATCTTTTGGCACAGCAAAAAACGCGAGCTTAAGTAAGCTCGCGAAAATAATGACACTGAGTAGCATGACTATGCTGCGGTAGCTAAAACTCATATTCCTCCATGATGTTAAGGCGTGGCTTCAGGGCACAAGAAGGTGTGCGACTATCGGCTTAAACGCCATTCGGATCAATGTAAATCGTCCCGCTCGGCCATAAACTCAGGTCCATCTGAGCAATTTAGCAGCAGGTTTTGTAGATTAGCAGCAAATTATGGCTGATTTTTGTACTCTGTCACTTTTATATTTGCTACAGAATATCGTTGAGCGAAATCCCGATACCAATACGTTGGTTGTGATAGTTGTAATCGATTAGGCTCTCGCCATAGCCATTAAAGTATTGAGTATAAAGGCGTAAGTTGCCGATGATAGGATAACTCCAGGTTACTTCTGCTGAACCTCTGTCGATATCTTCTAGGTTTGTTCTAAGGGTTAAGGTGAATCTATGTTCATCGATACCATAGACACCAATAAACTCAGCTCTTCCTATGTAGTCATCAATGTTGGGATTATCGTCACCGCGAGCTTGATGCGGATCGGTTTTTTCATCCTCAGGAATACGCCACCAGACTTTGGTTGAGAAGGCGAGTGGACCGGCATCAAAAATCATAGTGGCATAGAGTCGATTCCAGCTGCGAGAAAGCGGTCCTGATTTACCATTTGATTGATGCACAGCACCAACGCCCCAAAAGGAATTGGTCACACTGCCGATTTTCCAATCGTTATTAAACAGCATAAAGACTTCAGGCTCGTGATTGGTTTCACGGAACGGAGACGAGGTGTCTTTGTTATAAACCTGCCAATAGGATTGATTGGTATAGGCAAAGAATAAATGACCATTATCACCAAAGACATTGTACCAAATAGGGAATTTGAAACTGATTTGAAACTTAGCCTCGAACTCATCCAAAGTGTAGGGATTGATGAGGGCATCTTCAGCGAACGGTGCCATGTTGGGATCTGGGCTATAGGTCGCAGGTAAAATGTAATTCACTTTATGGGGTGTAATTACAAAAGGCAGTTCTGCCGTGGCAAGTTCATCTTTGACTCTTCCTTCTACTAATGATTCTTCGGCATTTATACTCGTACAAGCTAATAGCCCAGCCATTGCAATACCTGAATAAAGTCGTTTCATCGGCCCTCCTTGATGTGCTTATTTGTGTATTTGTCAGTCGTACTCAACAAAGATAGTTATGCCCAGCTTACCATTAGAAAGTGAATTTATGGTTATGTAAAAATTCTGCGTCATTTGGTGACAATTTATCTTGTTAGTGAGGTATTCGACCTGTTGGGGCAGGTTTGGGTAGAATTTTTGGCAATAACATAGTGCCAGAATCACACACTTAGCTGAGCGGTGTTTGTTTTATATAACAGATGAATCTATATTAAGTTATTTAAATTCAACTGGTTATTAGTGTGTTGGGGCATTTTTGATTTTGAAACTCAATATTTTTCCATTTTAAATCGACGTCAGTGATTTCTTTTATATCTAAAAGATATAAAAACTAATAATTATCTATTTATTATGGAATATAAGACGCGCTATATTTCTACAGACTAAAGTGATCTTGGGGATGCTGATGGAAATTTTATCTTTACCGGGCCAAGCGGCCAAAGGCAAAGTCTGGCTGGTGGGTGCAGGTCCTGGTGACGTTGAGTTATTGACGTTAAAGGCATGGCGCATCCTTAAAACCGCAGATGCTGTGCTATACGACGCTTTAGTCAGTCAAGATATCCTCGATCTTATTCCTAAAGACGCTGAAAAGATTGCCGTAGGTAAACGTGCGGGTAAGCATAGCGCTGCACAGGACGAGATTAATCAGTTACTCGTTACTAAAGCCTACACCCGTAAAAATGTGGTGCGTCTTAAGGGCGGCGATCCTTTTATTTTCGGTCGCGGTGGCGAAGAGTTGCAAACCTTAGTCGAAGCGGGGGTTGAGTTTGAGGTCGTCCCCGGCATTACCGCCGCCAGCGGCACATCGGCTTATGCGGGAATTCCCCTGACCCACAGAGACCATGCCCAAGGCGTCACTTTTATCACTGGCCATTGTCAGTTAGAGAGTCGCCCTATGGACTGGCAAGGTTATGCAAATCCTAACAATACCTTAGTCGTGTATATGGGGATCCTTAACGCCGGCATTATTCGCCAAGGTTTAGTCGATGCGGGCCGAAGCCCTGACACCCCCGTGGCGATAGTGTCAAAGGCGACCACTAAAGAACAACGTCGTTTTATCGGCCGTTTAGGTGAGCTTGAACAGCTTACCGCCGATCCTGAATTACAAATGCCAGCCTTGATGATCATAGGTGAAGTGGTTGCGCTGAGTGACACTTTGCATTGGTTCAACCCTGAAGCGGTTGAATCGAGTCATGCCAGTGATGAGCAGATTCAATCGGTTAGAGTCTCGGCCGCCGCGTCGATAAGCTAAGCCGCAAACAGTTAAAGATACTTAGCAGTTAAAGGTGCTAAGTAGTTAAATATATTAAGAAAATTAAGCTAACCCATGCTGTGGTAACGCAGCGAATTTAAGGTAAACGGAGAATAGTATGGCCGGGCGTGAATTAAGCCACTTACAACAACTGGAAGCCGAGAGCATCCAGATCATTCGTGAAGTTGCAGCCGAATTCGATAATCCTGTGATGTTGTATTCCATAGGGAAAGATTCTTCCGTTATGTTGCACTTAGCGCGTAAAGCCTTTTATCCGGGCAAGATCCCATTCCCGTTGCTGCATGTCGACACGGGTTGGAAATTCAAAGAGATGATCGCGTTTCGTGATGCGCAGGCAAAGAAATTTGGCTTCGAGTTACTGACGCACATCAACCCAGAAGGGTTGGCGCAGGGGATAAACCCTTTCGACCATGGCAGTGCGAAACACACTGACATCATGAAAACCCAAGGTTTAAAGCAAGCACTTAACCAATACGGTTTTGATGCCGCTTTCGGTGGGGCTCGCCGCGATGAAGAAAAATCTCGCGCCAAAGAGCGTGTGTATTCGTTCCGCGACCGTCACCACAGATGGGACCCTAAAAACCAACGTCCAGAACTGTGGCGCACCTATAATGGCGCTGTGAACAAGGGCGAAAGTATTCGCGTGTTCCCGTTATCTAACTGGACTGAGCTGGATATTTGGCAATATATCTATCAAGAAAACATTGAGTTAGTGCCTTTGTACTTTGCGGCTAAACGTCAAGTGGTTGAGCGCGGTGGTCAGTTAATCATGGTCGATGACGAGCGGATGAAGTTAGCCGAAGGCGAGCAGTTTAAAGAAGAAGTGGTGCGTTTTAGAACCTTAGGTTGCTACCCACTTACGGCCGCCATGCATTCTGAGGCCGACAGCCTAGAGAAGATTATTGAAGAGATGCTGTTAACCCGTTCAAGCGAGCGTCAGGGTCGATTGATCGACTCAGATCAAAGTGCCTCGATGGAGCAGAAGAAGCGTCAAGGCTACTTCTAATCTCGGCAAGGTTAGCCCTATTTCGCGAAGGTGGCGCAAGTAAAGCGCGACCTTCAGCCAAGCAGATCAAGAGTGAGAATAAGATGGACAAAGCGGTCAATAAAACCAATCTCATGGCGGCAGAAATTACCCTCCATGGTGTGAAAGAATATCTAGCCCTGCAGCAACACAAAGGCTTACTGCGCTTTTTAACCTGTGGCAGTGTGGATGACGGCAAAAGTACCTTAATCGGCCGCCTGTTACACGACAGCGCCCAGATCTATGAAGATCAATTGGCGAGCCTAAAGAGCGACAGCGCTAAGATGGGCACCACAGGTGAAGCTATCGACTTAGCCTTGCTGGTGGATGGTCTGCAAGCTGAGCGCGAGCAGGGCATCACTATCGATGTGGCTTACCGTTACTTTTCAAGTGATAAGCGTAAGTTCATCATCGCCGATACGCCAGGGCATGAGCAGTACACGCGCAACATGGCAACGGGTGCATCGACCTGTGATTTGGCGGTGATCTTAGTCGATGCCCGCTACGGCGTGCAGACTCAGACTAAACGCCATGCGTTTATCGCGTCATTACTGGGGATTCGTCACTTCGTTGTTGCCGTGAACAAGATGGATTTGCTTGGGTTTGACGAGCAAGTATTCAATCGCATTCGTGCTGACTTTACCGATTTCGTTAAAGATTTCGGTAACCTCGATATCCACTTTGTGCCGTTATCGGCACTTAATGGTGACAACGTGGTTGAGCGCAGTACGCAAAGCGACTGGTATCAAGGTGGTACTCTGCTGGAACTGCTAGAAACCATTGATACTCAACGTGAACTCAGCTCATTGCCAGTGCGTTTCCCTGTGCAATATGTGTCGCGTCCTAACTTAGATTTTCGCGGTTTTGCAGGCACTTTAGCCTCTGGCATTATCAATGTCGGCGACGAGTTAGTGGCTTTACCATCGGGCAAACGCAGCAAGGTTGAACGCATTGTTACCTTCGATGGCGACATACAAGAAGCGGTTGCTGGCCAAGCTGTGACTATCACGTTGGAAGATGAAATTGATATTTCCCGTGGCGATTTGCTGGCAAGACCGGATTCTGCACCTGCCGTCGCTAACGTGATCAGCGCCGACATAGTGTGGATGGATGAAAAGCCATTGCAACTCGGCCAGTTATACGACATCAAAGTGGCCGGTAAGAAGACGCAAGCCTCTGTGACTGGCATCGATTATGTGGTTGATGTTAATACTTTAGCGCGCAGCGCGACGGACACGCTTGGGTTAAACGCGATTGCTCGCGTGACCTTAGAGCTGACCGAAGACATAGTGTTCGATGCGTATTCATTAGTGCGTGATACGGGCGGAATGATCTTAATCGATCGCCTGAGCAATGCGACGGTTGCCGCAGTGATGGTGGTGTCGGGCCAGCATGTTAACAAACAAACCGCATCGCAATTTAGTGCCTTTGAAGTCGAGTTTAATGCTTTAGTGCGTAAACACTTCCCTCATTGGCAAGCGATAGATATTTCTAAGCTTGGAGCTTAATTTGTGAGTGACTTGTGGCTGTTAGCGATTATTTTGTTAGGGCTTGTGGCTGGCTTAATTAGCGGCCGTATTAATCCTGCGGTATTGTTTTTATTTGCATTTTTGCTCTGTTACTTGCTTGGCATGGTTGCGCTCGATACCGCATTAACAAGCTTTACCAATATTGGCTTAGTCACACTTGTCCTCTTGGTATTGGCCGCGACGGCATTGGAAAAAACCTCCCTGCTGGGAAAGTTGAGTCAAGTCATAGGCAATAGTTCTTTGCCTAAGACAATGGCAAAACTCGGGTTATCTACTGCCTTGCTGTCGTCCTTTACCAATAACACGGCTGTGGTGGCGTCGCTTATTGGGGTTGTGCGTCGCAATCAAGCGCACGCACCTGCTAAGTTATTATTACCGTTGAATTATGCGGCAATTTTAGGTGGCACACTGACCCTGATTGGCACCTCGACCAACCTGATTGTGAACTCCTTTGTGGAGAACGCCGGCTTGCCCGCCTTAGGGTTCTTCGAGTTCACACCGGTCGCCGTGGTGATCGTTATCGCAGGTATGTTATTGCTGATCCTACTGGCGAACATTCTGCCCGACAGACGGGAAGAATCGGATGAAGAGGCGCTGCCTTATTTGCTCGAAGCCCATGTGGCAAAGGGCTCGTCCTTAGTCGGCCGCAGTGTGGTCGATAACAAACTCAGGGCACTGAAAAAGTTATATCTGGTTGAGTTAGAGCGCAGCGGCATTTGTATTTGCCCAGTGCCGCCCCAGTTAGTGCTGCAAGCGGACGACGTACTGCGTTTTAGTGGCGCGGTGGAGTCGGTGGAATTATTACATCAATTCGACGGTTTAGATTGGTTTGGTAAGCATCAGGCCAAGGGGCAAAATCTGGTTGAAGCCGTGCTTGCGCCATCATCCAGTTTAGTCGGCAGTTCGTTGAAAGAGTCGCGTTTTCGTGAGCAGTTCGATGCGGCCGTGATGGCGATTCGCCGTGGCAATCATCCGCTGAAAGGCGGGCTCGGTGACATTATTTTGCAACCCGGCGATGTGTTGTTATTGACGCCCGGCGATGGTTTTAGCAATAGCGCAAAATTAAGTTCAGAATTTGCGGCGATCAGCGGCCTAGATTTGAATGTGCGCTTAGACAGTCACCGTGGTCGTTGGGTATTACTGGGCTTTGCGGTCACTATCGTTTTGAGTGTCACCGATCTATTGCCCTTGGCTAAAGGTTTAGTGCTGCTACTGCTGAGTTATTTTGCCATCGGCGCAGTTACTTTAGCTGAGCTTAAACGCCGTTTTCCATTGGAACTAGTGGTGATAGTGGGGAGTGCGTTAGGGCTAGCCAACTTGATGATGAGCACTGGCCTTGCGGACAGTTTAGCCCAAGGATTACTCTCGGTTATTAATGGTTATGGGGTGTTTGGCGCCTTTATTGGTGTGTATTTAATGACTTTATTGTTGACTGAACTGGTCACCAATAATGCCGCCGCGGCGCTAGCTTTCCCTATCGCTTACGCGATTGCGCTTAATTACGGTGTCGATGCCAGACCCTTTATTATGGCCGTGGTCTTTGGTGCCAGCGCGAGTTTTATTTCGCCCTACGGCTATCAAACTAATTTGATGGTATTTAATGCGGGTAATTATCGCTTCAGTGACTTCGTCCGCCTAGGATTGCCGTTATCTGTGCTGTATTCCCTGATAGTGATATTTATGGTGCCGATCATCTTTCCATTTTAGTGATTAGCTTGAGTTTATTGCCCTTGTGTTAGCCGTTTGACAGCATAAGGATTGAGGAGTTTTTATGACAAATATCGTGTGGCATCAACATCCTGTAGATCAAGCTGCCAGAGCCGAGCAGAAAGGCCAAAATCCCGTATTACTCTGGTTTACAGGGCTATCTGGTGCGGGCAAGTCGACATTGGCGGGTGCATTAGAGCGGGCGTTATTTGAGGCGGGATTCCACACTTATTTGCTCGATGGCGACAATGTGCGTCATGGCCTGTGTAAAGACTTAGGGTTTACGGTTGAAGACCGTGACGAAAACCTGCGCCGTGTCGGCGAAGTGGCTAAATTGATGGTGGATGCGGGGCTTGTGGTGTTATCGGCCTTTATCTCCCCGACCCGTGAGGAGCGCGATAGCATTCGTGCCCGTTTCCCTGCCAGTCAGTTCATTGAAGTGCACGTGTCGACGCCATTAAGTGTGTGCGAGCAGCGTGATCCTAAGGGGTTATATGTGAAAGCACGCAGTGGTGAAATCAGTAATTTCACTGGTATTTCATCACCCTATGAAGCGCCATTAGCGGCCGAATTAACCATAGATACCAGCAAAGGCGATTTAGCGACTCAAGTGCGCGCCTTAATCGATTATCTAACGGCAATCAATGTTATCAATGCCGATAAGGCTAAAGCGCTAGCTTAACATTTAGCCCTTATCTTACTTTAAAGGAGCCTTTAGGCTCCTTTGTTATTTCTGAGTTTTACTGGTTATGCTATTGATTTATAATTTATTTTTATGGCGGGTAATTATTCTATTTTAAAATCCTTAGCGAACAAGAGTTGCAGTGCCTTGAGGTATTCTTGATCCGGTTTAGGTTGCACTAGTTGGGCGAGTTCATCACCAATCGGTGTTAAGCGATAATAACTAAAAAGCAGATTACCGCTCTTGGGCGTAAGCTTCATCTGTATGCCTTGTAGGGCAAATTGAATGGGGGTTTTATTGTTGAGTAAACCAGTTTCGAACTCGCTGCTGTGCAGTATCCCGGCATCGACTAAGGTCAGAATGCTGGAGTAGGGTAGGCCAAACTGGGATAAACCTAAATTGACTGAGGTTGTTTTACGGAAATATTGGCCAATCCCACCCGACAAGCGGTAGCCACTGATGAGTTTTAGACGCTGTTCGCTATTGACCTTAGCCGCCATGCCAAGGGCCTTTTCAAGGATTTGTGCTTCCCTGTGGGTCAATTGCTTAAGTAGCGCTAAAGTACGCAGACTGAAGTTACCGGGATTGACTATCTCGCTCGATAATATTCGTGCCCACAAGTCTTGCATTCTACGGTTATGGATTTGCTCCGCCATTAAAAAGAATTGATGGCTCCAGTCGGGATCGAGATCGACTCCAGTCACATCCGACGGCGTATAGCTGAGGGCTAAAGCAAAAATGGTTTCCACATTAGCTTGATACTGGCTCGATAACTTGCGGGATCTATGTTGGGCGCGTTCGGCGATGGAAGCATTCGCGGGGCGATATTCTTGCTCACTGGCTAAACCTAATTGACGGCCGAGCAGCAGGGCTTTTTTGCGAGCAGATGCCTCGGATGTTGACTCGCCATCTTCTGCCAACAGTAAAATATCTGAATCCTTCATCGCGTTAATCCTTGAGCCTACATTGGGGTTAGGTTAGGGCATAGCCCCCACCTTTATCTGTCTAACTTGTTTGCCTAGCTTAGATGGCGATCACTTAAGCGTTCAGTGCTAGACTCAACATTGAGCTAAGCTGATTCCTTGGCTCGTTATTATGCCGCTTTATTCGACCGCTTTAGCGATGGATTTCGCTTTTTTGCTTGTCCAAGACCATAAGGTTTCATTACCCGCTTCAGGGTGGCGCGGTACATTGAGCGCTAGCATTAACGAACATACGGCAAAGCCTGCGCCTATGTAAAATACTAAGGCGGGATCGGTTAACCATAATAAGCCCAAAAGCACAGGTATAATCACAGCGGCAATGTGATTAATAGTAAAACTGACCGACATAGTGGCGGCGATATCTTTGCTGTCGGCGATTTTTTGAAAATAGGTTTTCATCGCAATCGCCATCGCAAACAACAAATGATCGATAACATACAGCGCTGCCGCCATGTGTGCTTGCTCGACTAAGGCGTAACTGATGAAGACTATGATGAGTCCAATGTATTCCACTGTCAGCGCATTACGCTCGCCAATCCGACCAATGAATCGCCCAATCGCAGGCGCAAACAGTAGGTTGACGACATAGTTAATTAAGAACAGCGCGGTAATTTCACTCACGCTATATCCAAATTTTTCGACCATCATAAAGCCCGCAAACACCATAAAGATTTGCCGTCTCGCACCTGAGAAAAAGGTCAGCAGGTAATAGAGCCAATAGCGCTTACGCAGAATAATTTTCTTATGTTGGACTTCCGTGGTCTCAAATTTTGGATAATACCAAGCCATAGTTAGCACCATGACTAGACCTAACGCACCAATAATCAGATACATGCGTTGATAGTCTAGTTTCAACCAGGTCATTACCAGCCAAATACTGGCGTAGCCCACTAAGGCTGCGGCCGAGCGCCACGCCAGTGCTTTACCCATAAAACCAGCCGCATCTTTTTTATCGACCCACTGCAGCGTCAGTGATTGGTTGATGGTTTCAAAATAGTGAAACCCGACGGACATCAACACAGTCGTCAGATACAAGCCGATGACTTGAGGAAAGAAACCTGTCACCGCCACGCCGATACAAAGCAAGGCCAGCGAGAGCAGGGCGAAGGCTTGTTCCCGAATGAGTAAAAGCACAAAAATAGCGGTGAAAGCCAAGAAACCTGGGATCTCGCGCAGGCTTTGTAACATGCCGATTTCAGCACCGGTGAACTGGGCTTTTTCAATCACGAAGTTATTGAGCAGTGCCTGCCAAACGGCAAACACAAGCGACATCACAAAGGTCATCCACAGCAAGAGTGCTTTAGGATCTTTGGTTTGAATGGATTTCATGGATATGGACTCAGGCGATAAGTGTGCAAATGCTAATGCTTTTTTGGCTAATAGGCTAGATCACTTAACGCTTAAAGTGTGTGTGGTTTATGAGTCAATATAGCGATTTCTTTGAATAGAAATACGGCCGTCAGATCCGGTATACAATCAGATACTAATGTAATTTGTTTGTAAATTTAATTGTAAATTCTAATGCAAATCATTCTCAATTGATCTATTTTGTTCGCGCATTTACGGGGAAGCTGTTACACAGCGCGGAGAAAGAAATGAGAGCAGAGTTAAAGTTGAGTTCATTGGCCATCATGGTCACTGCGTTCATAGGTAGTGTTAATTGTACTGCACAGGCAGCGACGGACCCTGCGATTTTAGAGCAGGCTATCGCAAGGCAAGAGGCTCAATTACAAGAATTAAAGCAGCAGTTATCAGAATTAGCTGCGCAACAGAAACAGCAGCAAGTTCAGCAGACAGACTATCAAACTAAGACCAGTGTCGCGGTAGATCGTGTTGAAACCGCCGCCGATAAACTTAGCAAGTTTTCATTTGAATCCTACGGTACCGCCGTTTATACCAGTGATGAGTACTTTGATAACGTCCAAGACACCACACCAGAGCGCCGTAATCGTTTCGATTTAGAACGTGTTGTAACTGAGTTCGGCTATCAATTTACCGATGCTTGGAGCATGGAAGTCGAGATAGAGTATGAGCATGGCGGCACAGGCGTCGCTTTAGAATACGATGGTTTTGATGAGTTCGGTGAATTTGAAACAGAAGTCGAAGCTGGCGGAGAGGTGATGATCGAAAAGGCTGAGCTGCGTTATCGTCCGTCTAAAGCCTTTGGTATTAAATTTGGTAATATCCATGTTCCTATTGGCTTGACCAGTATGCTGCACAAACCAAATCAATATCTTACCGTGATGCGTCATCGAAGCGAAGCCGCCATGATCCCCGCCGTTTGGAATGAAAACGGTATCGGTATATATGGTGAAATGGCTGATTTCCACTATCAGGCCCAAATTATCAGTGGTCTCAATTCAGAATATTTTAGAACCTATGATTGGGCAGCGTCGGGTCATCAAAAACGATTCGAGCATGTTAATGGCGACGATTTAGCATTTGCAGGACGTTTAGATTACGGCAACTTTAAGAAAGGTTCCGCCGTTGGTGTCGCTTACTACTATGGCAATACCAGTGGTAATCGTCACAAGAGTAATAAAATCAATGTGGATGGCACAGTTAGCATAGTGTCCGTCGCAGCGGCTTATGTTGAAGGTCCTTGGATCTTACGCGGTCAGTATCTCTACGGTACCTTGAGCGACAGCGATGCCATTACTCAAGCAAATAAAACAACGCCAGGCTTAAGGCCCGGTAACTTCGCACAGTTAGGATCGCAGTCACAGGCTTTCTTTGTTGAAGCTGGCATCGATTTGAATCATTTCACCTCTCTTCCGTTAACCGTATTTGCCAACATAGATTATTCCAATCCTTTGATGGAAGTCGAAACTGGCACAGCGACTCAGCGTTTTGAAAATACTTGGACCAGTGTCGGTATTAACTATTTCCCTATCCCACAGATAGTGATTAAAGCGGAAGCAGGCTTACAACAAGTGGCTGTCGCGAGCATTCCAGATACTAATTTCTTCGCCCTTGGCGTGGGTTATCAATTTTCGCTCTAGTCACATTCACTTTTGATGGAACAAATAGGACATTAAGCACTATGACATTACGTAAAACGGCAATAGCCATCGCCCTTATGAGTACCTTAGCTGCCTGTGGTGGTTCTGGATCGGATGATTCAACGCCCACAACACCAACTACACCGGATAATCGCTTTAGTTACGCCGCCACTGAGATGATCATTAACTTGACCGATGACGTTATCGTGGCTGGTTATGCGGACTTAGCCGCGAAAGCGGAAGCACTTTTACTGGCGACTCAGAAGCTCACTAACTCAACAGCACAAGCGGATTTAGACGCAGCTCAAGCTGCGTGGAAAGCGGCACGTTTACCTTGGGAACAAGGTGAATCACATATTTTTGGCCCAGTTGACTCACTTAGCATCGATCCACATCTTGATAGCTGGCCACTCAATACGACCGATCTACAAACACAGCTAAATACTAACTCAGGTTTTGATGCTGAGACGATTAAGGGCTGGAACGATGATGTACAAGGTTTTCATACCATTGAATTTTTATTATTCGGCGATGGTGTGAATGGTAATACTAAACCTATCAGTCAGTTAACAGCAAAAGAACGTGAGTATCTCATTGCACTGGCCGAAGTGTTCCGTGATTACACTAAGCAGCTCGACGACGCTTGGCAGATAAACCACAATCCGCAAGATACTGCCGCTAAATCCTATGCTGAGTTGCTGAAGAATCCCGGTGTAGCAGGCAATACTATTTACTCATCGCAATTGGCTGTAGTTGAAGAGTTGATCAATGGCATGATCGCGATTGTCGATGAGGTCGGTAACGGTAAGATTGCTGATCCCTTTGGTGATTCCCTTGCCACCGCTGATACTTCAAAGGTGGAGTCGCAATATTCTTGGAACTCATTAGATGACTTTGCCAATAACATCATTGGTGTACGAAATGTATATCAAGGAGAGTTTACTGGTAACAGTGATCGTCAGGGCATCATTAACTTCGTGGCCGCTGCCGATGCGAACTTAGCGACACGTGTTAGCAGTGAAATCGATGATGCCATTATCAAGATCCGCGCTATTGCCGGCAGCAATCAACAGCCTTTCCGCCAAGCGATTAAAGATGATGCAGGAAGAGCTCGAACTCAAGTGGCTGTGGATGCCTTGACTAAGCTGAAAACCACACTTGAGTCTGATGTCATACCATTACTTTCTCGTTGGAAATCTTAATTTCATATTCTGAGCAATGCTAAGGCGATAGAGGTTCTTGGCATTGTCATGAAATGACGCTAAACGACGGAACCCGTTTGGTGAGTTATGTCTTAAGCAGCAAGGATGCAATTGCATAGTTGCTGCTTTGTCATTTTATTTGTGTGAGATTTTTGATGAATAACAGACACGTTTTATTACCTGCATTTTTCATTGGCTGTTTACAGCTGAGCGCCTGTGGTGGCAGTGGCGATGCACAAGATGTTGATACACCCATACCTGAACCTATTGTTTATCCTGAATATACGGATATCACTGCCAGCGGTGGCGCAACGACAACCTTTGATGCAGGCAATTCAGGACATGGTTTCTCTACACCATCGGTAAATCTAACCGCGACTGAACTTGCGCTGCACATGGCGGGCGATAAGTTTTTTGAGACTTCTTTTACCACTGCGCCAAACGCTGAACACCCTGAGTTAGATGGTTTAGGCCCCGTATTTAATAACGCTAACTGCAATGCATGCCATCAACGTGATGGACGTAACTCGACTCCACAAGTTAGCGCAGGTCAGGCACGAGTCAAACTGGGATCAGATGCGGGCATCTTTTTGCGGATAAGTAAGGCTGCCAATGACGTCTGTATTAAAGGCGATGTGAGTAATGATTATTGTGCACCCATTCCAGTACCTGATTTCGGCGGACAACTGTTTCATCGAGGCGTACTGCAAGCACGTGGTGATTGGCAACAGAATCAGTTTATTGGGCAAGCGGATGTTTACTTATCCTATGATACAAAATCAGTGACTTACCCAGACGGTACTGAAGTCTTATTGAAGAAGCCGCTATTTGAAGTGGAAAACCCCTATGATGCGCCAGGAGAAACTAAGCAAAGCCCCAATTTGACCTCAAATCTTTTGCAAGACGATGTGTTAATGGGATGGCGTAATGGAATGCCAGTATTTGGCTTAGGTTTGCTCGAAGCGATTGCGCAGGAGGATATTTTGCAACATGTCGATGAAAATGATGCAAATCATGATGGGATTTCTGCAAGGGCAAACTATGTTTTTGATGCTGTGAAGGCACAAGCGGGTGATCAGGAACCTGTGTCTTTAGGCCGTTTTGGTTGGAAGGCGAATACCCCAAGTGTGCGTGTACAATCCCTAGGTGCACTGCGTGGCGATATTGGCATAACCAATCCTTTATTCCCCGATGAAAGTATCAAAGGTACGGCGCTACACGATGCTTATCTCACTCGAACAGGTTTTATTGATACAGGGGAAGATGAAAATGGTGCGCCTGAAGTCGGAGCTGAGTTCAGTGATGCTGTTGTTTTTTATGCTGAAACCTTGGCAGTTCCTGCAAGGCGGAATGTCGCTCAACCGAATGTAAGAGAGGGGGCGAGATTATTCACTCAACTTAATTGTACCGCTTGTCATATGCCCTCTTATACCACTAAAACGAGTGGCGACATTGGTGGACGAGCCATGAGTGATAGCTTAAAAGGACAGAAGATATATCCCTTCACTGATTTATTATTACACGATATGGGCGAAGGGCTCGCCGATGGCCGACCAGACTTTTTAGCCTCGGGAAGCGAATGGCGTACAAGGCCACTATGGGGTATAGGTTTAACTCAGACGGTTAATCCTCAAGCCGGTTTCTTACATGATGGACGAGCCGCAACTCTAGAAGAAGCGATATTGTGGCATGGTGGTGAAGCTGAAAAGAGTCAAATTGCCTTTATGAATTTATCTAAAAATGAACGTGAGCAAGTCATTGCATTTTTAATGTCTTTGTAAAGCGTGACAGGATGATTTGTCGATTCATCCTGTTTACTGTATTTCAGTATGGGCAAACCTCAGGGTTTGCCTTTTTTTGTGAGCTTGCTAAAACTACCGCATATACCTGAGTGGTTTGGGGCTAAGCCCGTGATCTATTTCATGTAAATTGCAGGGTAAATCACCTAATATGAAATATCTTAATGGTTATTTTACGTTTGCATATCCAGTTAAATCCCACGGGAATGCCAATGACTCTGAGTGTCCATCGCTGCTTTTTGTGTATTTAGTCTGTGCGTTGTGATGTCACTTGATGTGCAAAACGGGCATAGAGAGTCGAAATTAAGCCGCCAGTAACAGTATTTTTTAGGCCGCTTATGGTTATTTTACTTGGGATTAATCGAGGCTAAATTGAAAAGAATTCTCATCATTTATTCTAGTGTTCACGGCCAGACCCAAAAGATTGCAACTAAGCTCGCGCAGCAGTTAACGGCCTTGGACAATGAGGTGGTTACCGCCGATATTAAGGCCGCTCCCGCGCTCACTGAGTTCGACAAAATCATCATAGGCGCCAGTATTCGCCATGGTAAACATAATCCTAGCTTGTACGAATTTATCGAAAAGCATCAAGCCGTGTTGACGGATAAGGTCAGTGGTTTTTTCTCCGTTAGCTTAGTGGCACGTAAACCCGAGAAAAACACCCCAGAAACTAATCCTTATATGCAGGCATTCTTAAGTAAAACTACTTGGCGGCCACAGTTGTTGCGGGTTTTTGGTGGTAATTTGAATTACCAAGGCTATAACGCCTTAGATAGAAATATCATCCGTTTCATCATGTGGTTAACTAAAGGACCTACGGATCCTGTTACGAATGTGGAATACACGGATTGGCAGAAAGTGGCTGATTTTGGTGAGCAGATCCATCGCGCCTAATTTTGGCATTAAATCACGGCGCCGCGTTTTGCCCCTAGCCCACTTTATTCGCGCTCATTAAGCCGTCACGAATGCATTCATCGTAAAGGGCAAAGGAAGCATTAAGTAGGATGAAAAATATGATGAGTAAACTCAGCTCCTTGTTCCGAGTCATGATGGCGCAACTGCATGTGTGGATTGTCGTGTCGACTATCTTACTCGTGTGTTCCAGTCCGTGGATTTTTATGGGCCGACGGATACCCGATAACGCCAGTTTTTGGGATTATTTGCATGTATATTTAGGTTTAGCGTGCACTGTGATTGGGATTCTTTTTTTACTCAGCAATACCTTGCGTGGCAAGTGGCACCAATACTTTGGCTGGTTGGCGGGCGATTGGACACAGTTAAAGCAAGATATTGTTGGACTTGCTAAAGGCAAATTCCCCGTCGCTGGTGGCAAAGGGCTGTTTAGTGCCATAGAAGGTATTGGCATGCTGTTGCTGGTGGCTACAGGTGTTACGGGACTCGTTTGGTTTATTGTTCAAGGGACGCCAACGGCACTGACATGGCGTGGTTATCACCAAGTCTTTGCGCAGGCTTTTATTGGTTTCTTGATCCTACATCTCGTCTTGGCTGCGAGCCATATTCTTGATTTTATTCGGCAATAAACTTCAGAACCCATATTGAGCGCTTATACCAATCACTTGGATTGAACACGCATAAAAATGGCCTCCTAATTTGGAGGCCATTTTTTATTTCAACAATTGTTTTGAATTAGCTAAGACGTTGCTGACGGGTCACACCAATTGCGGCGGCGAAGACTAGAAATAACCAGCCTAGACTGCCACCCGATGAGGTTTTAGCGGGGGCGGCATCTTTCTCAACAGCAAGGTAGTTAATTAACCCAATTAACTCATCTAAGGTTTTGATGCTGTTTAAATTTACCGCATATTTATCGTTCACGATAAAGGCGGGTACGCTGTCGATTTTGAATTCATTCTGCTGGGTGCGCCACAGGGAAAGCTTTTCATTAGTGCCTTTGCTATCGGCTAATTCATCGTATTTAGCAGCATCGACACCAAATTGGGCGAAGACTTTTTTGATGTCATCACGGCTGTTAATTTGCGGCTCGTGTTTATGGTCTGGTGCACTATGATCGTGGCCGTTTGCGCCCTCTGCACCTTGGATTGCGGTAAACATGGCATGGGTTAAGGCGTCTTTGTTATCAACGCTTTGGATCACGGCTAATGAACGCATCACTTCGGTGCCAATGTCGCTATTCATAAAGTCGACATGCTTATTGTCGAAACTTATCTGTTTGTTGAGGTTCGCCTTGATATCAGGCAAATAGTTGGTTTCCATATTGAAGCAGTTATGGCAATAAAATGAATAGAATTCAGTGAGTTTTGGTTCGCTACTAGGCGCTTTGGTCGAGATTTGAGTGTAATGTGTGCCTTCAACAAAATTGGCGGCAAAGGTGCTCAATGGTGCAATCGCTAAGGTTACAGCCAAGGCTAATTGTTTAATCATAGTTTCCTCAAATTCGGTGGGATTGAATTCACAATGTCAGTCGTTGTTATCGTTGACATTCAACGGTCAACATTAGAGATAGAGTGAGCTTCAACCTAGGAGTTAAGCTAGCCCAAATGGCAGCGTTGACACATAGGTTCAGGTTAAATGGAAAGGCTTAATTATGACTGAATTGGCATGAAGCTAGTAGGCTAAATCTGTGATCTCAATGGAAGTTTTACCTTAGATTTGGCAGGACTGCAGACAGGATCGCATCGCTAAGTCGGTGCATGTTGATTAAAGCCCCGTTCTGCATCATCACTGGCTAAATTCTTACGCAATATCCCTAAGCGACTGCCAAGCTTCGCACACCTCGCGAAAACGCGCCGCATCGCCATCGGGCCTGTCTGGGTGCCATTTGAGTGCTAAACGACGCCATTGCTTGCGGATATCACGGGCGGTAGCACTCTCGTCTAATTCGAAAACTCGCAGCGCGTTACCTTTGTTCATCAGATTGATATTTAAGCCAATATAGCTCTTATAATTGCTCCAGAATGCCTCAAGTAATTCTCGTACTACGTTTTCGCTGGTGTCGTAGTTATTCCAATCGAGGTAATACTCACGCAGGGAAGTATCTTGCATTATCAGCAGGTTAACGTTTGATGGTACTAAGCGGAAGATTTGAATTTCCATGGCTTTGACTTGCAGCCATTGCTTGGGCAGTAATATTTCTTGCAGCTCAAACAGGGCGTTCATCAGTAGGAAGTTACGTTTGAATAAATCGTTACCCGGATTTTCATCAAGCTGGTGGATCAGCCCTTGGGTTTGTAATTCAGTGGCTAAGTGATGGATTTTCCAACTTTGATTTGAAGCTTGTAAAACCGTAAGCAACGGCCAAATCAGTGGGTTATCGCCCTTAGTGTTTGCAACTCGAATCGATTGAGATTCTTCAGTGAGTGAGGGTTTGGCAAATAACATACTGACTGTCCCATCCTAAATTGTGAGTGTTACCAATGCGCCGATAAAACCGCTGTGCTGCAACAAAGATGACTCGAAAGGCGACGATAAATGATCATTCACGAAGTTGAGCCGCAAACTATGCCACAGAGCCAAAGTGTAGGCAAAGATGAATTTTAGAGCAATACCGTGATGGTTGACTCCTACTTTAGATGGTTTCTCGGCGTAAATAAGCCGTTAACAGCAGTTAGGTTTTAGGGGAAGGTAGTTAAGAGAGGGCTAGCTTTAGATATGATGCCCTTGTTTATATCACATAAAATCAAGGGCATGCTTATTTTTACATAGAGTGAAGGACTAGATCTCGGTGAAGATCACTTCTTGATCTAAGCGAGACTTAGGCAATTTAGCGTTGAAATCATTTTCTGAGTGATAACCTAATGCAACAACCACGCAGGCACATAGACCTTGCTCTCTTAAGCCTAGGACTTGATTCATTTTAGTGGCATCAAAACCTTCGATCGGACACGCATCAATATCTAATACACTTGCACCGAGCATTAAAGTGCCAAGCGCTAAGTAGACTTGTTTTTCCATCCAATGCTGGGCATCTTTCAGCTCAAATTTATGCATATTAGCGAAGAAAGAGCGGCCATTATGTTGGCCTTGCTTGGCTTCTTCATTAGCAAAACGGCCATCCTTCGCTTCTTGCTCGAGTACTTGCAGTAAGTGTGCTTCATCTAATTGAGCACGAGCACAGAGTACGAGTACATGGGAAGCATCGAGAATTTTTTGGGTATTAAACGCATAGTTTTCGGTCGCTTGGGCAACTAACGCTTTACCTTCCGCCGTACTCGCTAACACAAAATGCCAAGGCTGTGAGTTAGTCGATGATGGGCTGTACTGCAATAAGGTTTTGATTTCTGATATTTTATCCGCAGGAATCGTCTTAGTTGGATCAAAGGCCTTAGTGGTGTAGCGCTTTTTGGCGAAGAAACTTAAATCACTCATGTAACGGCTCCAAATCATTAAGGAATACAAATTCAATGGCAGCATTTTAAGCAGGTTTAAGTAAAAAACAATGTGATCAAGGCAGGTATTAGTTTCAAAAAATTTTTGAAACTGGCTTTAGAGTAAGTGATGAGAATGATTGAAACACAAAGAAGCTTAATTGAAGTGCTAGATAGGGATTCTGTGAATTCGTTGCTAAGTTACTGACAATATTAACCATGACAATTGGCTTAAGCTCACTACAGAGTTTGGTAAATTATTTCATGGCCCCGTGGGTACGCAGCAAAGCTGCACCGGTTATTGAGACGTTAGTTACTCTTGAGGTAATTCTATACATGGTTGACTTTAAGGAATAAAAGTTGGAAAAATTTGAAATAATTGAGCTCGCTTGTGATGTATTTTCAACAATATCTGGTGATTTAAACGAGGGGATATACAAAGATTTGAACGGTAATTTATCTGTAAAATGGAGCACTAAAAGGTCTTTTTATGCTTGTGCTTCTGTCAGGTCCTCTGTAGAAGAACCGCCTCTGCATCATATAGAGCTGACTTATGATACCGCTACATTGCTTTATCGTGATATTGAAGACTATTACGAATATATTAAATTTGGTGCTGATAACGATAAATTTGATATCTGGTTTGAAGGCTTTGATTATCCCAAATCCCTATCATCTGAATCGCAGAAAGAACATTGCTGCAAAAATATGTTTATCAGTGGCCTAACGTGGATCTTCTTTCATGAGCTAGGTCATTTGGTTCAAGAACATGGATATATAAGAAAATTATATGATTGTAGTGGAAGTACAGATGTTATTGATTGCTCTTCCTACGACAATGAAAAATATAATAGTACCAAAGGAAAATCATCGGCGGTTTCTCACGCTACTGAGATGGCTGCTGATTATTTTGCAACTATATCAGTACTCAGCGCTTTATTGCGTCACTTTGAAAGCGACGAACTCGAAAATGAAATAAAGACCTTCTCATCGGCTTTAGCTTTGGTCCTTTACAGATTTCATGGTATTAAATCATATTCAAGCACCGAAATACCCGAAGGTAGTCACCCTCCACCTTTGATTAGGCTTGAAAATACAATGCCTCTTTTTTTTGAATTTTACTCTACTCAAGAGTTGCTGAAATCGAATGGTTCAAATATGAGTCGTCTCGATCTTATAAACATTACTTCTTGGTCTTCATTTTCTGTAGGGATTTTCTGGCTGAGGAAAAATATGCAGTCTGGAGTGCCTGAAGATTTCTTCCTTTCAGGGAGCCTTCAAAGGCCCAGTATGAAAAAATATCATCGAGTCATCATAGATATCTGGGATGAAATTAAACCCAAGATAGATCAGGTGAAAAGGTTAGATAATCCTTTCGCTGAATTAAGGTTCAGTGATGAATATAGGGAGATACTTCAGGAAGGTTGTTGAAATTTCTTTCTGCAATGCAACTAACAAAGCGTTGACAACCGTTCGCGTTGTTCATTGGGACCTAAAAAGCTACGCTTTTTCGGCTCTTTAACTCAGCGTTAAACCCATAGAAATTTTAATTCGAAACTGACGAGTTAGAGCAAAGAGCCTATCACGTTTCTGTCCCAAAGCGTGCTGCGTAAGGCTTTTAAATCTACAGATTACGCTAATGCCAAAAGGTGAGCCATGGTGATTAGCGAGACGACCGTCCGCCCCATGGACGGGGCGGTCGAGCATCCACGGATGGACTGGCTGCGAGTCGATGAGCGAATGCCATGGCAAACCTCTAAGTCGGGGCCTATGCATTCAGTTCTCAACAGCTTAAGTTATAAGTCACTCCATCTTACTATTCGTGCACATTTTCCAATGCACTTTTATCCCAAAGCGCTTTATGTATCTCTTTCAAATCTACTGGTTACGTTAGTACTAAAAAGGCAAGCCAGAGAGTTATGCAAGATGGCAATCCGCCCCTGCCTCCAATAATGAATTTAACTAAATCCGCTTAAGCTAGCGCAGTACCTTGCTTAAAAACGCTTGGGTACGGGCTTCTTTGGGATTGGTGAATAGATCATCTGGCGGGCTTGATTCAACTACATAACCGCCGTCCATAAAGATCACTCGATCGGATACATCGCGCGCAAAGCCCATTTCGTGGGTGACAATCACCATGGTCATGCCCTTTAGCGCTAAGTCTTTCATCACGTCAAGCACATCTCCGACCATTTCGGGATCGAGTGCCGATGTTGGCTCATCAAACAGCATCAAATCAGGTTCCATCGCTAATGCACGGGCAATGGCAACCCTTTGCTTTTGGCCGCCAGACAAACTGGCGGGATAGGCATTGGCTTTGTCACTCAAGCCAACCTGTGCCAGTAGGTCGAGGGCTTTCGTTTCGGCCTGAGCTGGCGTCATCAGTTTTAGGCTGATGGGTGCTAAGGTGATGTTTTGAATGACGGTTTTATGGGGGAACAGGTTAAAGTTTTGAAACACCATACCCACTTTTTGCCGCAGTTTATCTACGCTCGCATTTGGTGCTGTGATGAGTTGACCTTCAATCTCGATATCGCCTTGGCTTGGCTGCTCTAACAGATTGATACAACGCAAAAAGGTACTCTTACCGCTGCCGCTTGGACCGATCACGCTCACCACTTCGCCCTGACGAATATGCTCACTAATGCCCTTGAGTACGAGATTATCGCCGAAGTTTTTATGCAGGTTGGTTATCTTAATCACTTTGCTTCAACCTCTTTTCAAATTTCGACAGCACAAACGTGAAGCTGTAGGTCAGGAATAGGTAAATAAGGGCACAGGTAAATAACGGCACACTGTCCTCGAAGGTACGGCTACGGATGATTTCACCGGCGCGCATAAGGTCGACGCCACCGATAAAGCCAATAACGGCGGTTTCCTTGAGGAGCACGATAAATTCATTTCCGAGTGCGGGCAGAATATTCTTGATCGCTTGGGGCAAAATAATCGACTTCATGGTCATCGCTTGGGATAAACCGAGTGAACGTGCCGCTTCGGTTTGACCTTTGTCGACGGCTTGAATGCCTGCGCGGATAATCTCAGAGATATACGCGCCGCTATTGAGACCAAAGGCGATGATGGCGGCGGTGATTTTATCGACATCTAAGGCTGAAAGCACGATGAAGTAAAGGATCACTAACTGTACAACCACTGGCGTGCCACGGATAACACCGACATAAAGATTGGCGGGGAAGCGGATATACCACTTAGACGACATCTTCATAAAAGTGGTGCCAATGCCTAACACTGCGCCTAATAACATGGCGAAGAAAGTGACGATTAACGTCACCTTCAAACCATTTAATATCAGCAGTATACCTATCATGCCATCTTCGCCAATTGGGCTGAACAGCGAGCTGTTAATTGCGTCTATCATGCTGATATCACTTTATATGGGCAGAAACGAGCGTCTGATATTGGCCGTCGGCTTTCATGTTAGCCAGTGTTTTATTGATGCTCGCCAACAGTTCAGGCTGCTCTTTTGACACGGCGAAACCATAAAACTCAGCAGGAAAATCCAGTTTAATCATCTTTAATTCAGGATTTTTAGCCAGATAGTTAGCGGCAGGTTCGCTGTCGAATAACACTAAATCTACCTTTGAATTTTTAAGCTCCATAATGGCTTCGAAACCCGTATTAAAGGCGGTGATATTTTGGGTGTATTTTTTCGACATGATGTCAGCGGTTGTGCCTAACTGCACCGCAAAGTGTTTGCCTTTAATATCTTCAAGCGTATGAATGCTATCGTTATCTTTGTTTACTAGTACCACTTGAGTCGCTTCGTAATAAGGCTCTGAGAAGTTTACGTTTGCCTGACGTTCGGCGGTAATCGTCATGCCTGAGGCGATAAAATCAATCTTGCCTGAGTTGAGCGCGACGATCAGTGAATCGAATTTCATGTTTTCGACTTTGAGCGTCTTGCCGGCATCTTTAGCGATTTGCTTGGCCAGATCGATATCAAAGCCTTTGATTTCATCGCCACTTTGGCCGCCAACATATTCAAAAGGAGGGAAGGCGGCATTGGTGCCAACGACTAACACGTCATCGCTTTTTCCGCATCCAGCTAACAACAAGGTGGCAGTTAAGGTCAGGCCGCCTAATAACATGGATTTTTTCATTTAAGACTCTCTTATCGATTTCACTATCAGTGTGGCGACTATAGGCAGATGAGCATGTTGTGTCAATAATTATGCTGTTAATTTGATTAAAAATTCATTTTATTTTTACGGTTTTCAGTCGCAAGATTGAGGGCCGCTGCTTTCCCGTACAAATTTGTGTATAAGTTGTTTTTTCTGGGTTGAATTCTTGTGTATTGGTCTATATCTATTGTTACTGTTAGGTTTTTGGCTATCTGTACTTCTGTGGTGTTTATTAGCAGCATCTCAATGAGAGTGTCATAATTTGAACTATCGCCTATTATTCTTCGATTAAATTGGCTAGTTTAGCCGCTCTTTAACGGCAACCTTAGTTAGTGTTATTCCTATTTTATGCAGTTTAACCCTCTGGCTGATTTGATTATCAAGCCAGAAATGATGTTTCAGGAGTCAAAAGTGAACTATCTCAACTCAGCATTAGTGTGTTTAGCCCTGTGCTTATCGGGTGCACTGCAGGCCGAAGAGCAAACTCAGTGGCATTACAGCTTAGGCAGCCATGATTTTGTGGTCGAGGATTCTCACACCTTAGGGGTGAATGCGAGTCTATTGTTAGAACATAAAACTCAAAGTGATATTTTGCTGACGGCGGCGCTGGATGCCTATATAGACGTAGATGTCGATAAACTCGACCCTGACCATATCCCAGTGTGGTTTAAGTCTGCCTATGCTGCGAGTGGTGAGTTGTATCGTATTAACCCCGAATTTTCATTGGGTTGGCAGTTCGATTTACAGGGAAAGCGTAATACTGTTAGCTCGGTGGAGAAACAAGCTAAGGTATTTCCTGGGCTGACGGCTAACTTTGACGGACAAGAATTACAGGCCCAGTTGAAGGCGGGAGCGGGTTATTACTATCTCGAAATCGATGACGATGTGCCTAGAACCCGAGGTTACGATCGTGGCGATTTTGGCAACGGTACGTTTGCTTATACCTTTATGGGAAGTGTAGGGGCTAATGTGACGCCTAAGCTACATATGCAAGTGGCCGCTCAGACGTGGCAAGACGAGGGCAAATGGTTAGAGAATCAATATCGCTTTGAGCTGAGTTACCAAACCGATTTTTGGCGGCCTAACAGCATGCTCGTGTTGAGCGCCGAGCACACGCAATACAATTTAGACCACTATGCCAAAGTCGATATTAACTCGGCTGAGTATTTGCCTATTCTGCCATGGGATAGCGATACGCTAGTGCGTTTGAGCTTAGTGATCCCTTGGTAACATAGTGTCACTTATGAGTTAAGTGCTTCTCGACTAAAGCGATCATGGCTTGAGCTGCGAAGGATAATACTTGGTCCTTGCGCCAAAAGAGCGATAACTCCCAGCGCAGCTCGTCACTCGCCAGCGGGATATTCACGACGCCGGGCACGCTGTAGCGCCGCGCGATGGAGCGCGGCAATACCATCACCCCTGTGCCCGCGGCGACTAAGGCAATCCCGAAATCGGCTTGGCTGACGCGGGTAATGTTTTTAGGAACAAATCCGGCGTGTCGGCAGGCATTGAGCACTAATTGATAGAGGGTGTATTCAGTTTCGAACATCACTTGAGGATCGGCGCTGAGATCCCTAAACGACAATATCTGTCTGGTGGATAACGGATTTTCCTTGGGAAGCACCACTACCATAGGATCGTTAAACACCCGAATACCATCATAGCCATCATCAAAATCGATAATCCCTGTGGCCAGTTCAATCTCACCCTTTTGGATCGCTGAAGTTTGTTCTACACCGCCACGGACGAGCAAGTGCATATCAATTTGCGGATATTGCTGGCGATACTTGGCAATAATGGGGGCAAAAATCTCGGCGCTGCCCAGCGGCGCTAATCCCAGATTGAGTTCGCCTGCGGTTAAGCTGCGCTGCGCCGTGAGTTCGGCGAGCATGCGTTGCCGCCCTGCGAGCAGGTCTTTACCGTGTCGATAAACGACTTCGCCTGCGGGAGTGAGTTTGACTTGGGTGCCGCGTTTACCCCGCTCAAGCAGGGTGAGATCGAGTTCTTGTTCTAACTGGCGCACGGCTTTTGATAACGCAGGTTGGGTGAGGTGGACTTTATCGCTGGCTTTACCAAAGCCTCCGGCATCGACGATTTCGATAAAATAGCGAATAACTTTGAGGTCCATTGGGCTTCACCTTTAAATGTATTCTTAAAATTCATGTATTACATTCTTAATATTCATTTTTTTTATCAAATAAGCAAGCCTAGAATAGCCCCATAGAAAACTTTGTTCTAACCGAGAAAATCATGTCATTCCCACAAGCCGCAATACGTCAGTGTCGACATTGGGCTTTGTTATTAACCCAAATCGGCCTCTTCTGTTTACTGTCCTTCGCTTGTCACTGGTTCGCCACTTGGGCACATTCTCCTATTCCTGGGAGTGTGATTGGCTTAGGCATACTCTTATTTTTATTAGGTTTTAAACTCATCCCCGAAAATGCCGTGCAACTGGGCGCCGCTTGGTTGATTGGTGAATTATTGCTGTTTTTTATCCCGCCAGTGATTTCGGTCATTAAGTACGAAGGTTTATTTGAGCAATACGGCACCAATATATTGTTCACCTTAGTGATGGGCAGTGTGTGTGTGATGTTTGGTACTGGTTTTGTGGTCGACAGAGTGTTTCGTTTTGAGCGCCAACTGAACATCAAAAAGCAGGCCCGTCGCCACGCTAAGGCTGCTTAGTTATGAATGACTCAAGAGTGGTGGATTTTGTGTTGTCGCAGACCGGATTAGCCCTATTTAGTTTATTACTGACGGTATTTTGTTACTTCGGTGCTAAGCGTCTCTATAAGTACCACAGAGTCTGGTGGTTAGCGCCCATAGTGTTAGCGCCGATAGTGATTACCTTATTGGTGTTTAATCTTAAGATCCCATTGCCAACCTATTTTGAATACACCCATTGGTTGATGGCCATGTTAGCGCCCGCGACTATCGCCTTTGCTTTGCCGATTTATCGTGAGCGTAACTTGATCCGCCAGTATCCACTGACGATAGGGTTAGGTGTAACGGCCGGATTATTTCTGGGGATGATATCTTCTTGGTTGCTGGTGAAATTTATACCTCTGCCGGTGGAATTGTCTAAGAGTTTGCTGGTGCGTTCGGTGTCGACTCCTTTTGCGATGGAGGCCACCAGTGCCTTTGGCGGCGTGCCTGAGTTGACGGCCATGATGGTGTTAATCACAGGCGTGATTGGCATGCTGGTGTGTGAGCCGTTATTCAAATTTATGCGGATTCGTACTTCGTTAGGTAAAGGTGTGGCACTGGGCGCCTCGGCCCACGGTGCTGGCGCGGCAAAAGCCACTGAAATCGGCCAGCAAGAGGGCGTTATCGCCAGTTTGACGATGATTTTTATTGGTATCGCTATGGTGTTAGGCGCCCCCGTTTTTGCGTTGATCTTTATCTAGGCTTTGAATTCTATCGTGTGAGTTTTATGGCTTGAATTTACACTCCTCAATTTTGGCAAATTTGCCTCTTCGGGCGCTAACACCTTCTCAGTTATGCGCCTTTTTTTTACTTGTGACCCGTCCTAAATATGGCATGCTGTACCCAGTTGAAATACAAAGTATTCAGGATGATTACAGATGTCTAATGAGCGAGATAAACCGTTAGAAACACAACTAAGCGTGAGTTTACGTCCGGTTGATGAAACTGATCTTGAGGCAATTTTTGCCCATCAAAGCGATCCCATTGCTAACCAGCTTGCACAGTTTCCACCAAGGGATCGGGAAGCGTTTTTTAAGCATTGGCATGGGAATATTCTTGGACAAGTCAATGTGCTAGCGAGGGCTATCGATTTCGATGGCAAGTTTGTGGGCAACATAGGCCATTGGCATAGTGACGGGCAGGCGCTGATAGGATATTGGATTGACCGTGATTACTGGGGCAAAGGCATCGCGACCCAAACCTTAGCGCAATTTTTGCCTTTAGTGAGTGCGAGGCCACTCTTTGCCGAAGTGGCTAAGCATAATCTAGCCTCCCAGCGAGTCCTCTTAAAACACGGGTTTGTGCTGACGGGTCAATTAATTCAAGAGAGCCAAGATACTGAAGCATTGCTCGAATTTGTTTTACGTTAGCTTATAACGGCACAATCGCGGCATTTATGGCGTATGTTAATGCGTTTATACGCCATAAATCACGTCTTCCAATCCTTAAAATCCCTGAACTGCAGCCGCTTTTGTTAAAAGTGCAAAAAGTCGTCCATTATTTTTATAGCCAATGATTCCACTGCCAAAACCCTCTTTTAAAGACGTAGTTGCTGTAGTAAGTCAAAAGGCTGGATCTAGCCGCTTGATTATTCAAGATTAGTGACAGGTTAAGCTGGTTTTACATAATAAAAATTGAGGAGAAACTGCTGATCTTGCAGATAAAAGTCTAATTGCATTCTATTTCTTTCACGGTAGAACTCCTATACTTAGCCAAACCTTGTGCCATAGCACAATCTATCCCTTATCTATTCAGTGAAATCTAAATGAAGATCCGTTTTCTGCTCAGTAGTTTTATCATTGTATGCAGCAGTCTCACTGTTGCCGCGACAGCGCATTCAGCCGATTCGGCCTCTGTCACTACTAAACATGCCAACAAAAATGCACCCGCTAAAAAAGCACCTGCAAAACAGCAAGAAGTGGCATCGAGTAGCGCTATGGTGGTCGACCTTAAAACCAATGAAGTTTTATATTCGAGTAACCCTAATGCCGTGGTGCCCATCGCCTCAGTGACTAAGCTGATGACGGCCATGGTGACCTTAGATGCAAAGCTGGCGATGGACGAAAAGTTAGCGGTTAATATTAACGACACCAAAGAAATGCGCGGCGTATATTCTAGAGTGCGTATCGGCAGTGAAATTAGCCGTAAAGACATGTTATTGCTGACTTTGATGTCATCAGAAAACCGCGCAGCAGCCAGCCTTGCCCACCATTATCCCGGTGGTCACAAAGCCTTTATTAAGGCGATGAATGCCAAAGCTAAAGCACTGGGCATGAAGAATACCCGTTATGTTGAGCCGACGGGTTTGTCGTACAAAAACGTCTCCAGCGCCAGCGACCTAATTGTGCTGCTTAAGGCCAGTGAAGGTTATCCTATGCTAGGCCAGTTGAGTTCGACCGAGAAAAAGACGGTCACCTTTGCTAAACCTAGATACAGCTTAGATTTTCGTAATACTAACCGTTTGGTTTATAAAGATAACTGGAATATCCATCTCACCAAAACCGGTTTTACTAACGAAGCGGGGCATTGCTTAGTGATGCGCACCGAAATGGCAAAACGCCAAGTGGCCTTTGTGGTACTCGATGCCTACGGTAAATACACCCATATCGCCGATGCAAACCGTTTACGTAACTGGTTAGAGACTGGCAAAGTCACCCCGATCCCAGCCGAAGCTAAGCAATATAAGAAACAGCGTAGCCAGCAGCAATTAGCTAAGTTGAGTGAGACCTAGGCTTTGACCTAGAAGTCGAGCAGGAGCATATCTCTTGCCTTAACGGCTTTATAAAGACTAAAAAACCAAAGGCCAGATGAGCAATCCATCTGGCCTTTGGTTTTTTTAATACTGTAAGTCCTTGATGATTTTTGGTAAATTCCCCGTGGTATTATTACCATAGTGATTGATGTACTCAAGGAAGAAATACGCGTGGCTGTTCTGCTAAAAAAACTTCAACTGATCTATTTTCCCTTCTTATTCATGAGCCTGTTATTTATCTCTGGCTACAGCTTAATCCATTGGCTGTTGTTGATTAAATTTGAGTTTTTTAGCTTAGATGAAGATCTGGTCAATTTGGGATTACCGCTGATATTGTCATGGCTCTTGTTGGTTATTTTTCTGAGGCCAAGGCTAAAACTGCTGAAGTTTGTTAAGGATAATTCGCGCTTTTTCTATCTACTTTTCGCCGTGCAGCTCGTGGCTGTGCCTTGTATTATTGCGCAGGAATATCTTAAAACAGCAACGGGTCAGTTAACCCAATTAGCATCGATCCAAGAATTGTATCTGCATAAAAAGACACAGTATTACCAGTTACAGCAAGCTTATATTGATAAGACGCAAATTAGTGTGCAGCGAAATATTGAGGTGACAGGAAAAAGTAACAGTCACTTGAATATGACGCTCTATATTGCGATGCCGATTTTTGCGAGTGGCGCCGATCGTCGCCGAACTTCTGTCTTAGCTTGGTATGGCAAAACTTATCAGCAGGAGATCAGTAATAGACTCGAACCCGATGAAAAAGAACAAGCATACAAGGCATTTTTGACTCAATCCCAACGTGAGTTTGATAAGTTTGACCCGCAAACGTTTGTTTACCTTGAACGGTTAGCCCCTTCGTCGCTGCAGAGATACTTACTTAGCGCAGCGGAAAAAAGTCCGCTTTATCAAGCTGAATACCCAACGATTTTTATGCCGAAGTTTGAGCCATTTGAAGCCCGTAATGGCAATAAACTCGCTTGGATGCTGATTTGGTTTGTTGCAGGTGCTTTAGTCTGGTTTGTGCTCTTGCTACGGGTGAAACTGGATGAAGAAGCGCTTAAAGCTGAAACAGTTACAAAGCGTTTTAACCATGCGGGCACAATCGCCGAGCTTAACGATTTTTTTGAAATGATACGGCCCAAGCCGGGTTTTATTGCAACTCCTATTCTGATGTATTTCAATGTATTAGTGTTTATCCTTATGGCATGGTCAAGCCAACATTTTATTAATTTACAGGGTAGTTTCATGCTCGAATGGGGGGCTAACTTTCGACCTAAAGTGCTTGCTGGTGAGTGGTGGCGCTTAATCACGAGTACCTTTATCCATGGCGGTTTAGCCCACTTAGCGCTGAATCTTTACGGCTTGTTTTTTGTCGGCAGCTTTCTTGAACCTGTACTCGGTAAGTGGCGACTATTTTTGGCGTATTTGATCACTGGGGTATTGGCGAGTATCGCCAGTATCTGTTGGTATGATGCCACTGTGAGTGTCGGTGCATCAGGCGCCATTATGGGGTTATTAGGCATACTCGTGATTTGGGTTTGGAAAAAGATTTTCCCTGAGGATATTAACTGGGTACTGAGTATTAACTTGGCATTTTTTGTGACCATAAGTCTGGTCGCAGGATTATTGGGTGGAGTGGACAATGCTGCCCATGTTGGCGGATTGCTGAGTGGGTTATGGGTTGGTTACCTTTCGCTGCGTTATGCTCTAGGTGCTCAGGTGGCTCGAGGTGCTCAGGGGACTCGGAAGATTGAGGGCCATAGCCCAGTTAAAAAGCGTAAGCCGAGACGCAAATAAGTCGCGCTCGGCTTTGGATTTAAGAAGGTTTAGGCGTGTTCAAACATTAAGAACAAGTAAACGATAAACAGCACTATATGCGTCGCGCCGTGCAGGGCATTGGTGCGACCGCTGCTGAAGCTGACCTTGCAGACCATTAAACTGGTGATTAACAGCACCATGTCGGCGGGTGACAAGCCTAAATGCACTTCTTGACCTATCACGCCGCCAATAATTAATACTGCGGGAACGGTAAGGGCAATTGTGGCGAGTACTGAGCCGAAATACAGATTCATCGCCCGCTGTAATTGATTGTTTAATGCCGCCTTAAATCCGCCCACCGCTTCGGGTGACAAGATCAAACAGGCCACGATAAAGCCACCTAATGCCTGCGGTGCGCCTAAGGTAGCGACACTGTAATTGATTGGCATGGCTAAGGTTTTTGCCAATAAGATCACCACAAGCAAGTAACCAATCAATAGCACGGTATGATAGGCATTACTGCGTAATATGCCGTGGTGTTCCTCGTGGTCTTCATGATCGGCATCGACAAAGAAATGACTGTGGCTCTTGGTTTGTACGACTAAAAATACGCCATAGAGCAGAATCGAAATAATGATCAGCATCCAAGACATGGCTTTAGACATGCTGCCGATAGTGCCGCCTTCGGTAAAATTGGGCAGCACTAAACAGAGTAAGGCGAGGGGGATAATGACGACCAAATAGGATTTTACGCCATCTAAATTAAAAAGCTGGGTGTGGTAACGCCAGCCGCCAAGTAATAAGGTGAATCCCACTAAGCCATTGATAATCAACATGACCACGGCGAACATAGTGTCGCGCGCCATCACAGGGTTAGGTTCTCCTGTCAGCATCACGGAGGAGATCATCACCACTTCGAGTGATATCACCGACAGGGTTAAGATTAAGGTGCCATAGGGATCGCCAAGCTTAATTGCTAGCGCATCAGAGTGGCGCACCACTGAGAAGATAGCCCAAGTGACAACGCCTAATAGGGCGAGTGATGCAGGAATATAGGTCGAGAGCGCAGTGCCATCGGCGAGTAGGTTATCGCCACCGGTTTTGAAGAATACTAAGGTCAGTATTCCCAGTAGCAGGGCGAACTCGTCTTTCATAAATGTCTTCATAGGCAGTTTGTCCAAAGCGAAAAAAGGCCGTTAGTATAGACACTTGTTATGGCACACTTTGCATGAAACTTCTTTTAGATTTGGGGTTAAGGATAATTATTTGAGCTAGATCGCTTTTTAATCCTAAACCCCATTTCTAGGTTAGCCGTGGTGCTCGGTTTTAATCAGTTTGCCGAGTTGATCATAGTGATTCCAATCACCTGACTCTCGGTCACTGATGTAACTGCCTTCGGTGCGTTTTTCGCCATTAGGCCAAAAGCTTTGCCATAGACCTTCCTTACGATCCCTCAGATACGTGCCTTGCTCGGCTAACTTGCCATTATTGTGATAATAGCTGGCATCGCCTTCTTTTTGGCCTTTAACCCAAGTTTCAACGAGTTGTGGCTTACCGTTCTGGTGATATTGTTTAACCTGACCATCGAACGAGCCTTTGGCATATGTTGCCTCTAGTTTGAGTTGGCCGTTACTGTAGTACTCCTTCGATTGACCATGGTTTTGCCCGTCTAAAAATTCAGTGCTGGCCGCTTGCATCCCATCCTCAAACCAGCTTTCCCATAGTCCAGTTTGATTGCCTTTATCCATAGTGCCGCTGAGTTTTAGTTGGCCATTATTGGGATAATATTCGGCATACGGGCCTGTTTTATCATTTTTATCATAGGTTTCGGAGCGGTAAACCACTTGCTTAAAGCTGTAAAACTCCCTAACTCCGTGACGCTTGTTTTCCTGCCAATGGCTTTTTTGTTGGATATTCCCTTCTGGAATCGTGCCATAGGTAGGGTCTTTTTCTTCGTAGCGATAATCAATCCACAGACCCGTTTTTTGGTTGTCGAGATATTGCCCAGCAGCACGGCGACGTCCGTGGTAATACTCAATATAGTCACCATTGAGTTTTCCATCGTTAAAGGTTTGCTCCCGTTGTTTTAGGCCTTCGCGGTACTGGATCCATAAGCCTTGTTTGTTGCCGTTTTGATATTCGCCTTCCTCATTAGGATCGCCATTGGCATACCAGCGGGCAAAATGGCCATCGAGCGGATAACGGCTGGCATCCTCCTTTTTCTTCGAGGCATAATGGGCGAGTTCGCGAGGTTTGCCATTGTCATAAAAGGATTCATATTGACCAACCCATTGACCGTTAATGCGTTTGCCCCGCTCATTAACAGTGCCATCCTCAAAGTAGGACTCTGATTTACCCGTCAGTTTACCTTCGACATATTCATCTAAGCTGCGCAGTTGACCGTTGCTATGGTAACGGCGTGATTCACCGTGTCGCTGCCCCTGTTGCCATTGCTCAGAAGATTGCAGTTTGCCTGCGCTATAGCGCTCAAATAGTCCATCTCGAATGCCCATGTCGTAGTGGCTTTTTTCGAGTAAATTACCTTCGGCATCATAACGCTCCGATGGGCCATGAAGCGGATATTGGCCATTTTCAGCTAGCGTTGAGTCTTGATAACTGCGCAGTTCCTTAAGTTGGCCATTGTCGTAGAAATACTTTTGCGTACCGGCAAGTTGGTTCTGCTTATAGTTGAGATCGCTGGTGAGGTTTCCTTCGGCATTAAAATATTGCTGCTGCCCATCTAAAGCGTCGTTAACATACTGTTCTTCAACTAGTAATTTACCCGCATCGTTAAATTGCTGACACTTGCCTTGGCGTTGCCCTGCCTTATATTGGCATAGGCTGGCGAGTTCGCCATTGGGATAAAATGTCCGTTCTTCACCATCGAGCTGATTAAGGTTGAACTGGCTGGCACTCGATTTAGTTCCATCGTCGAAGAAGGTTTCCCACAATCCTTGGCGGCGACCTTCGGCATCGAAGCGGCCTGTCACAGAGGCTTGCCCGTCGGGATTTTGCTCTAAATAGGGGCCGGAGAGTTGGTTGTTCGCATAGCTTTGGCTTTGGGATAAAGTACCGTTTTCATAGAAACTTTCCCATTTACCGTGGCGCAGGTTATCGAGGTAGCTTTCTTGGGCTTGCAGTTTACCACTGGCATAGAAGCGTTTTACTTGCTCTTTTTTACCGTCTTTATAGCGCGTTGTTTGGGTGAGTTGGCCGCTGCTGTTGTATTCCTTCCATTCGTCTGTGGGCACGCCTTTGGTAAATTGCTGCTCTTCTGTGACTGCACCACTTAAATCGAACAGTCGCCAAGTGCCATCTTGATAACCTTGCTGATAGTTTCCTTCGATAAGCTTGCTGTTATTGGTATGAAATACTTGCCATTTACCATTCGGTATCCCTTCGGAAAACTGACCTAAGGTATATCCTTGGTTATCGCGGACTATGGCGATATCGCCATTTAAGGGCATGCCAGTGGCGAGATTGTAGTAGCTGGGAATTCCGTCTTGCTGACGAATTTCGACCATCATGGAGGAGAGATTTTGCGTGGCCTGCGCATGGAGACTCACTATGCTAGCCCCTGCAATGGCGAGGCTAATCACGCGAAATGGGGTATTGAACATGCTGATTCCTTGTTCTGGGTCTTAAGGCCAAGGTATGTACGGCCTATGTAAGAATCCTAATTTTAATTATCTATTGCGCTGTGCACTCAATGCAGTGCACAGCGTCTAGGCTTAAGCTAAAACCGAGGGAAAACATCATCAGAAGTGACCACAGGGGGTGGCATTTCCTGATTTAAAAACTGGCCATTATGGTAGCTATTAATCACCCGTATCCAGCCATGATCCTTAAACTCGTATTGTTTACCATCAAGCCTGCCTAGTTCGTCATAATTGGCGATTTGGAGCACATAGTCTTCAGATGAGCGTAATTCCCAATGGCCGACTCGTTTACCTTGGTCGAAGCGACCATACCAATAGCGTCTTTCAGGGTTGGGAATTGGGCGGAAACCGTACTCACCATCGGTAAATATCCAATCGCCATCCTGTTGACCATTGCGGTATACGCCTTTTTCATACACTTGGCCATTATTGGCGTAACGTTGTACTAATCCATCGGGCTTGCCATGTTTAAAGTGAATAGACTCAAGCAACTGGCCTGAGTTGGTCTCGTTATGGTATTCACCGTGGAGCTCACCATTATCATCGTGGCTATAGGTGAGGGTGGCGTCGTCTTGAAATTTCTTCCAAGTGCCAGCTTGTTTATCCTTGGCATATTGACCTTGCTCTACTAGCTGAGTTTTCCCTGTGGCAGGCTCAATTTTTACCGTTTCATAGGCGCCTTCACGCTTACCCTCCTCATAATATTCGCGGGAGAGGGTGATGACATCGTTGTAGTCAAAGGACTTGATCTGTAAACCATTCAATTGGTTATTGAGTCGCTCCTGGCGCTCGATTAACAAGCCTTTTTTGAAGGTTTCGGAGAGTGACCAGTTTTTGAGTTTGTCTTCTTCTTGAGTCTCAATCAATTGGCCATCGCGATAGCGCTGCTGTTTACGATAAACCCAGCGATTACCTTGGTATTTGCTGTCTGTGGTTTTTTTAATTTGCCCTTGGTCATCGTATTCGATGGCTTGGAGGACATCCCCCTTATCGTTGGTCACTTCCTTTAATTTGATCTGCCCATTTTCATAGTAAGTTAGTTGTTCACCGACCTTATAATTCTGTTTATATTGAAAGTGCCGCTTTACCTTACCATTGTCAAAATATTCAAAATAGTCGCCGTGTTTTTTATCCTTAAGCCACTCTTGGGTCGAGATGACTTGCCCGTTCAACCCCCAAGTGGTCTCAGTGCCTTGCAGTAGGCCATCGACCTTGTGCTCCTCACGGTTAAGTTTGCCAAGGTTAAAGTATTGGCTCACACAGGTAGGGTCATGGCAAATTTTGGCAGTGACTTCGCCTTCGGGGCCAAAATGTTCGCTGATGCCGACTTGTTGACCATCTTTAAAATCGGTTTTGTAGCGGATATTGCCGCCATTCCAATAACCCGTTTCAGGGCCTTGTTTCACACCATTTTCATAGTGTGACTCAGTATATAATTGGCCAGTGGCAATGTACTTTTTGATTACGCCATCGAGCTGACCTTGTGCGTTACGAAAGCCCTGTTCGTAGGGCTTTCCATCGTCGAAGTTACATTGATAGGGCCCGCGAAATTGCTCGCTAGTGAGGGCCTTACCGATATTTTTATCGGCGATGGCCGTTGAGCAGAAAAGCATATTCTTTTCTTTGTAGTAAACCTTGACCTTATAGTAGCCATCTGTCAGATTAACGGGTTGCTCAAAATAGTACAAAGCCTGTTTTTCATCTTTGACAACCTTCCAATGGGCATCGAGCAGCACGTTTTCTGCATTGGCATGGGTACTGATAAGTACGAGTGCTCCAAGGAGCCGATTTACTGTAAATAGACGCATAACCGCTCCTTTTTATGGCAAAGGTTTAAAGGTGAATTCATAGGGGATATTGACGGGGTCTTTAGAGATAGTCATATAACTCACCTTGGCGGCGGGTCCTGCAATACTCAAATAACGGCCATCGACCAGCACCTCGTTTATCCGCTGCTCAGTATTTTCGGGGAGTCGAATGCTTAACAGATTGCCTTGGGCATCTTCGACCTTAAAGTAATTTTTAAGATCGCTACTTGGCTCATTGCCATATCCGGTTTGCGTCAGCCAAGACGCTAAATCGATTAACCAAGGGCGGTCGGTTACAGCCAGTTCTAAAGGCTGCCAGTGAATATCACCTTGGCAATGGATCTTGCCCTTGATCTGTTTATCGTAGAAAAACTGCCGCACGCGGTCTGGGGTCATCAAACTATAGGCTGCCCCGTTTGGGGCGTTGGGATCAAACTGCCAAGTGACGGGATTTTTACCCTCATTAAAGCTTTGATCTATTTCAGGTTTGCAGGCGCTTGCCAAGGCAGCTGACATGGGAATATACAGATTATGACCATTGTCAGTTACAGGTTTTATCCCTTGGATCGTATTGAACTCATTTTTTGCAGCATCTAGCGCCGGATTGATAAAGCTACCTAGGCCAGCGTTGCCAAACTCGGTGGGAGGATTCGCCAGATTTTTGTTGTAGTCGCTAAATTGTACAAAGCGGATCGTTTTGGTTTGAGTCAACTCCGGCTGGGGTTGTTGCTCAATTAACATCAGGGTTTTAGGAATTTCATCCAGCTTGAGTAACAGTGTGTTGCTGGTGAGGTGATGGCTCTCATCGGCTCCAATCAATTGCTCTAGCAGTTCCTTTTCCGTCGCCGTTAGCCAAGAGGGATAATTACCTTCGCGACGGGCCTCAGCCATCATGCCTTTAAATTGTTGGAAAGGCAGATTAATACTCTGATCCTCACTCTGCTTTGACACGACTTTAAAGAGTTTCGCCTCGGCATCGAGCACTTGGATTGTTAGGCTGGCATCGCCAACCCTGTAAGGTGTTGCCAGCAGTTCATCCCACGACTTTTCGATTATCTTATTCGTCTGTGGGATAAGTGTTAGCTTGGCAGTAATATGGTCTATCTGTTTGAGTTTATTCGCGGTGTTATCCCAACCCGTAGCAATAATATCGGTTGCAGACTCAATCGAGGGATTATAATTCCTCGCCCAACCTTGGCCATGCTGCCAGAAGTGAATGTCAATCGGTTTGCCGTTTGCGTCATAGGCGGTTAAGTCTTCATAACGCACATCGGCTTCCACATATTGCGGACTCATATTGTGGACAAAGCGCAATTGCAGATCTTCAGGGGTATCAGTGCCCCAAGGGCCAAGATTATCTAAAATACCTTGTTGATCAGGTAATAAGGATTTTATAAATGCCTCATTATTGGGGCGATATTCCTGCGGTATATCGCTAATGCGGTATAGCTCCTTTTGCCTATCATCCCTATCGCGCTCAGCATCAAAGCTATCATCGGCATGCCAAAGCGTGCTCATGATATACGGCCTCTCCTTAGGCGTCATCACGGCTCGGTGGGTAAAGGTACGCCCTTGGCGCTCTTCCCGTTGAAAAAACGCCATGCTCTCTAACCAACCGGTTTTGCGGTTAACTTCGAACTTGCCATAGGCCTTATACTTGTCTTTCTCCCCTTGTAAAACAGCGATCAACTTATCTTCACTGACCTGCTCAACCGTCCAAGTTAAGCGCGCATCCATGGGGGCGTTGATGCTATAACCGACGCTAGGCTCAAGCGCCACAGGCAAGGTTGGGACTTGTTTAAACAAGTTATTAAGATTTTGCCAGCGCTCAAATAACTCCTTGATATCTTTTTGATCCATCTTGGCAATGGGGGTCAGTTCGCGGACTTCACCATTACTAAATTCCACATTAAAGCCATCTTTAACCAACTGAAAGATCTCATTGGACTTGCCTTTGGGGTCAATATTGCTCACCGGGATCGGCATGCCATAATCGCTAATTTGCAACAGGTTAGGTTGGATAAAAAAGCGGGCGTTATGGGTTAACGGTGTGGTCAAGCTGGCCGCCTTACCCTCTACATCTTGTAATTGGTAATCCAGCAGTAATCGTGCCTGCAACACTTTGCGAGTTTCGAAACCATCGTTGAGGCTTATGGTAGAAATAATCTGATACTCGCGATCTGCGGGTATATTCGTCGTAACCGATTCTGAGGACGTCGTTGAGTCATCGCAGGCGGTTAATAAGAGTGTGATACTTGCCACTGTCAGTGCGATTGCGGCGTGAACTGCCTTGTATTTCCCTGTGGCCATTTGTGCTCCCTTGGCTACGCATGTTATTGAAATGTAAATGTATTAATCTTGATTTGGCGACATTATACACAAAAACTATCTGAGGCAATAAAACGACGTCATCAAAATGTGAGCTTAAAAGGCGAGCAAGCAAGGTAAAGAGACTGTCCGTGCTTATTTTGTTTGCGACGAGGTTTAGGTCAGCCTTGCGGCAGTAAAGACGAGCTTAAGCGGATAATTAAGCGGGGGATAAAGCAAAACCCAAACCAAGGCGTGCTTGATTTGGGTTTACGCTGGGATCCGCTGTTTCTATTTCGATGCTCGAGATCAGTGATTGATACTCGAGGACAGAAAGCTGTTATCGAAAACAAGCTACAGCGAGAGGATCACGCTGGCAATGGCCGCACTCATGAGGTTAGCGAATACGCCAGCGGCAATGGCGCGAAAACCATTACGGGCGATAAACTCACGGCGCTCTGGCACCATGCTACCCAGTCCACCGATCAAAATTGCCATGGTTGAAATGTTCGCAAAACCACACAGGGCAAAGGTGACTACGGCCTGAGAATGGGCGCTCAGTTGGTCTTCGACTTTCATTAACTGGATAAAGGCCACGAACTCATTCACCACGATTTTTTGGCCAATCAGTGAGCCCGCAGTAATGGCTTCATGCCAAGGAATACCCAGCAGCCACGCCATAGGGGCGAACAGATAACCGAGTAAAAATTCGAAGCTTAACTGGTAACCGAACCATTCACCCACAGCGCCTAACATGCCGTTCAACAGGGCGATAACGCTGACAAAAGCTAGCAGAGTGGCACCAATCCCGACTGAGATCCGCATGCCAGACATAGCGCCATCGGCTAAGGCTTCAACCACATTGGTGGCGCGTGGCAGTTCGACTGAGGTGATTTCATCTGAGCTGTTTTTATCGTTTTCGCTAGGCGGCATAAGGATTTTAGCCATCAAGAGACCCGCGGGCGCAGACATAAAGGCGGCGGCAATCAAATAGTTAAGGTCGACACCTAAAGCGGCATATCCGACTAAAGTGCCGCCCGCAACTGAGGCTAAACCACAGCTCATTACCGCAAAGAATTGCGAATCGCTCATGTGCTTTAAATAAGGTTTGATCACCAGCGGCGCTTCAATCATGCCGACGAAGATGTTCGCCGTGGCAGATAAAGACTCAGCGCGGCCCGTGCCCAGTAAACGCTGCAGACCACCACCAATAATGTTGATCACCTTAGGCATTAACCCAATATGGTATAAGGCAGAAATCAGCGCCGAGAAGAAGATGATGATACCTAACACATTGATCGCAAATACGAAGCCGACTTTACCCGTGGCGAGATCGCCAAACAGGAAACCAATCCCTTCGTTGCCATAGGCTATCACGCTCGACACGCCCGCAGTAACAGATTGCAATACGGCCTTACCCGCAGGGACGTAGAGCACTAACAGGGCAAATATAATTTGTAGGCCTAGGGCTAAAATCACAGTGCGGTAGGGAATGTTCTTGCGGTTCACTGACAGTAACCAAGCAAAAAACAAGATGCTAATCATGCCTAATATCGCGGTCATAATGGGTTTATTCTTTTGAGTGATAGAAGAAGTCGCGCATTGTAGGCCGAGTCAGCGTAAGGGCAAGTCGAGGGCGTTACTGGGCTGTTACGATAAAAGTGTTGAAAATAGCAACAGTTTAACTTGCTGTTTATGAAGGAGAATAAAATAAATTTCGGCTACTGTTGCCCAGAGGAAATAATATTTGTGTCTGCGGCAATAATCGAAATCACGCCACAGACGACTTTAGGCTGGTGCAGTAGTCAGTGCAGGTTTGAAATGCAGCTTAAGTGGCAGTAGCTTAGGTGACAGTCTTACCTAACCAAGGTTTGAGCTTTTTATCCCAGTAGGGCGGGTGGCCGATATGGGACTTTAAACATTCGATAATCACTTTGTACTTAGTCGGTAAATGGCGCCGCCTTGGGTAAACCACGTAAACGGGCATCTGTTGCAGCGGTTTCCAATCGGGTAAGAGTTGAATGAGCTTGCCGCTTTGAAATTCATCACTGAGTAAATACGTGGCCACATAGCCTATGCCTCGCCCGGCAATCACGGCATTACGCACGGCTTCGGCTAAGTCGACACGGTAATTGCCCGCGACATTGACGGTTTGCTCAATGTCATCCTTAGCAAAACTCCAGCGATCATAATTACGGCTTTTACTTTGATAGATAACACAATTGTGCTGAGCTAACTCCCGTGGATGGTGTGGCACGCCGTGCTTGAGCAAATAATCGGGGGAGGCGACCACCACAAAGTTAGTCTCGGCGAGATGCTGGGCGATATAGCCTTCGTTCAGCTGTTCATGGTTAGTGATCCACAGATCGAGACCTTCTTCTAGCATATCGGCCTTATGGTCGAACAGGCTTAGCTCAAATCGTAATTCGGGATATTTTTCCTGCAACACTTCCAGCGCGGGGATGATGTGTAAGGTGCCAAAGGATTGGGAAGAACCGAGGCGAATCGTGCCGCTAATGTCGTCACGGGCATCCAGCATCATGGCATCGGCATTTTGCGTTGCTTCAAACACTTGCTCACAATAACGCGCAAATTGCTGGCCCGCATCAGTTAACACTAAGGTGCGCGTGGTGCGTTGCACTAACAGCAAGTTCAGCTCAGCTTCCAACGCGCCAATTTGCTTGCTGACATAGGAGGTCGAGGTTTTTAACTTAGCTGCCGCTTGGGTAAAACTGCCACTGGTCACCAGAGTGTGAAATATCACCATCTGACTAGCTCTATGTTGTATCACGCCAAGCCCTCTAGAATCTAAATCGCTATTTTAAGCTAGCCTAGCCTTAACCGACAGCCGTTTGTGCCAATCGTGTGTTATTTCAAACCAAGCTTACAAAACAGCACACGTTAAAGTCAGTTGCCCTAAGTGCGATACTTCCTTTACTCTTGAGTTAAATCTTAATACCCACAAGCTAGGGAAGACGGTTACCTGTGGTTAGCTTGTTCAACGGAGGAATATCGATGACACAGCAAGACAAGCAAGCCGTAGCAGAAACAAGCCAGATGAGTGTTCAGAAAGTACAACCGATACCGCAGGAAGCCTTTGACTGGTATGACGAATATGCCCACGGCATTATCGACCGCCGTGAGTTTATGGGGCGGCTCGCAGGACTGGTGGCGCTAGGGTTTACCCTGACAACGCTCACGGGCGCACTCATGCCGAACTATGCCCTTGCCGAACAAGTGTCCTTTAACGACCCGAGTATTCAAGCCAGCTATGTTAAATTTCCCTCGCCCAATGGTTACGGTGAAGGGCGTGGCTACTTAGTGATACCCAATGAATTATTGCTCGCGGGCAGTGCCGCTGGTGAGCCCAAGACTTTAGATCCCACTAAAAAAGCCGCCGTGGTATTAGTGGTGCACGAGAACCGTGGCCTAAATCCCTATATCGAAGATGTGGCTCGACGATTAGCGGCGCAGGGTTATATCGCCTTCGCCCCCGATGCACTTTATTCCCTTGGTGGTTATCCCGGCAATGATGATGCGGGCCGCGCCATGCAAAGCAGTTTAGACAGAGCCAAAATCGAGCAGGACTTTATTGCCGCCGCGCAGTTTTTAAAATCCCATCCCCAGAGCAATGGCAAACTCGGTGCCGTGGGTTTTTGCTTTGGCGGCTATATCGTCAATATGCTGGCCGCGACGATTCCCGATGAACTCAATGCTGGCGTACCTTTCTATGGCACGCCAGCAGCTGCAGAGCTGCGTAGCCGCGTGAAAGGGCCGCTAATGTTGCAGTTTGCTGGATTGGATCAGCGGGTTAATGACACTTGGGCCGAGTACGAAACTCAGCTAAAAACCAATAAAGCCGATTATGTCGCCTATCTTTACCCGAATGTGAATCACGGTTTCCATAACGACTCTACAGGACGATACGATAAAGCCACCGCCGAGTTGGCATGGACAAGAACCTTAGATTTTTTTGGTAAACATATACTCGTATAAGCCCATTTTGCACTATTGCAACGCTTGGAAAGCTGATGTTTCTTCCGTTGCCAAATTGTAGGGGACTCGTTGTTTTATACGCGAGTGGGATCAAAATACTTGCTATCAGTTCCCATCTCGCTAGAATGCCCGCTCGAATACCTTTAAGTAGAGGCGCGCTGCCTATGACTACTTGTGCGGAGGGTGATGCCGCAGATGTACAAGGAAAGGAGTCAGCGCCGAAGTAGCCAGGTCATCAAACCGAGCTGCTGGTTTTGCATCAAATAGGTGCAAGACTGCCATAGTCATCCACTATGGAGCGCTACCTGAAGGGGCGGGGGAGTATAACCTCCCCATAGGTTTTGTTTCTTTATCCTCTCGGTAGATCTCCACCCGTTTTTGGGTGAAAAGAGATCATGGACATTAGTCATTTTGCTGACTCCGGTTGGTCAGTGCTTCCCCCTTTGTTAGCCGTCGCCTTGGCGATCATCACTCGCCGCGTACTGTTATCCCTTGGCGTAGGGATTGTGGCCGGCAGTTTGTTACTCAATCAGTTTTCTCCCCTTGATTCATTGCACTATATGTTCAATACCGTGCTGAAGATTTTTTGGGTCGATGGCGCACTTAATCGCGACAATATCAATATGTTGCTATTTATGTTGCTGCTTGGCGGACTCATTAGTCTGATGACGGTTTCCGGCGCCACCCGCGCCTTTGCCGAGTGGGCGGCTAAGCGCGCTAAGACCCGTCGCGGCGCAAAAGGCTTAACAGGCGTGATGGTGTTTGCGTTTTTTATTGACGACTTTTTTCATAGTTTGTCGGTTGGCGCCATTTGCCGTCCGGTGACCGATCGCTTTCAAATCTCCCGCGCCAAACTGGCTTATCTGTTAGATTCTACCGCCGCGCCCGTGTGCGTGCTGATGCCAATCTCTTCTTGGGGCGCTTATATTATCGCGCTTATCGGTGGCATTATGGCCGCCCACGGCATCACAGAGCAAAGCCCAATCTCAGCCTTTGTTGAGATGATCCCGATGAATCTGTATGCCGTGTTTACCCTGTTAATGGTGCTGGTGGTGATCGCGTTTCAAATGGATATCGGCCCGATGCGTAAGCATGAAGCATGGGCGCTGGAGGGGAAGCTTTGGGATCCGTCTAAGGCACGTCCAATCGGCTTAGATATGGAAAGCCCTGAAGAAAGTAACGGTGGCATGATCGATATGGTATTGCCGATCCTAACCCTCACAGGCGCGACCGTGTATTTTATGATTTCTTCTGGTGCGGCAGTGTTGGATGAAAAAGGGCTGCCATTTAGCGTACTTGGCTCCTTTGAAAACACCAATGTGGGCTCCTCGCTAGTGTATGGCGCCCTGTGCAGCTTGGCGGTGTCAATTCTGCTTGCGCTGCGGTTAAAATTGGGCGCTAAAAATTGGCTTAAAGCCGCGCCGCAAGGCGTGATGGCCATGCTACCTGCGATCAATATCTTGCTATTTGCATGGGCGATTGGCGCGGTTGTCCGCGATGTTGAGACAGGCAAATATCTGGCCTCCCTTGCCAACGGTAACTTGCCAATTGAAGTGTTGCCTGCGGTGGTGTTTGTGTTGTCCTGCGCCATGGCATTTGCCACCGGAACCAGTTGGGGCACCTTTGGTATTATGTTGCCACTGGCTGGTGACATGGCCGCAGCCAGCGATATCGCGTTAATGCTGCCTATGCTTGCCGCAGTGCTCGCAGGTTCAGTGTTTGGCGATCATAGCTCGCCGATTTCGAGTACCAGTATTTTGTCGGCTACGGGTGCAGGCTGCCACCATATTAACCATGTGATGACCCTGCTACCCTATGCGTTAGCTATCGCCTTTGGTGCCACCTTAGGCTATTTGGCCATGGGGATTATGCATTCAACCTTAGCCGGATTCGCCGTAAGCGCCCTGTGGTTTGTGCTCTTCACTGCCTATCATCTGCGTAAAACGAAAAATCAGCCTCTATTAGCCACGGCATAAGGCACTTTTATACGCTATCAACCAGGGGCCCACGGGCCCCTTCGTTTTTTGTGGGCTTGAGTAAGCCTGCATCCATTCAAGTAAATGTATGTAAGTCATCACTTAACTATCTAATTTGTAATGCTAAAGTTATAGACAAGTGTACGCTATGTCGCTATCTTAGGTTTTTAACAAGGATGAGCTTTAATCGCGTACTCGCGATTCGAGTCACTTGCATCAGGACGATGTGTCTTTTCTCTTTCTTAGATACCCAACTCCTCCTGTAAATTGGTGAATATGCTTTGGCACTTATGCTTGTTGCCACAGTGCTTATTGGCATTGTGCTCAATGTTCAGCAGTGGGCGTTTTGAGCTGGTGCAACCTTGTTTTGAGTGATGGCTTGGCTGACAGATGTTGGCGAAGTGCGGTAGCAATGGGGAAGCTTTGTCGGTTCACAATTTGCCGTTTCACAAAGTTGTGAACTGGTAATTTTGCGGCCTAGCGGCCGAGGTGAATCAAGGTCGTGGGTCTTCAACCCACACCCGACCAAGGAGGACTGCTCGTCCTATCCTCCTTGGATGCTCCATGACGCCCCAACGGAGTTGAAAGCCCCTTGGGCTCATTGCCAAATTTGCTATCGCTTCCGAAGGATGCATCCCTGCACCTGCGAAAGCTAGCTCGCCATCCATGGCGAGACTCACGCAATTTGCCTATTCGCCCTGCGGCAACTCCGAGGGGATGGTGAACTTCTGTAACCTCGTTGTCAGTTGTAAACAAATAAAAGTTATACCTATCCGAACATTTTAAATTACTTAATAAAATCAATCGAATGGATGTTATGATATGAAATGTGCACTTGTACTCCTTTTATGTTTATGTCTTTCCGCATGTGGTGGCGGAGATTCTTCAGCAGAAACTCCAACTCCAACACCACCTCCTGTCACCAAAGATCCATTGTCTAAATTTATCAATATTAAAGACCAATATGCAGGCATTGAGTCTGCAGCTCCATTGAATACAGAAACATTAGGCCAAGTGTACAAGTACATCTTTACACTCATCCCTGAATTATTACCGGACTATAATGATCAAAACGGTGAACTAGGTTCGACTTGTTCTGGTGGTGGAACGATTAAAGTGTCGAATGGAAGTTCAGATAAAGAAAAAAATATTGCTTTCACTAATTGCGTTGAAGATGGCATGACTACTAACGGTAAAGCTACTGTTAGAGCAAACCGATTTTCCACTGATGGATTACTTATTGATAGTACCGTGATTTTTGAGGATGTTGATGTAAAAGGTACTTTAGGTCACAGTTTACTTGCTGGTACTGCACAATATGTAGAACAGGACTTAACTTGTGCAAAAACTGAAGCAACATATAATTTAATGTTTTCAGATGTAAATAATAAAAAACAAATCTTATTTTCAAATTTTAAATTTATTAGAACTGGTAATGAGATGGTTTTATGTGGAAATGATGGTTTTAGGATACAAGGTCGCGTATTCGATTCATCCTTGGGATTCTGGGATGTACAAACCAATAAATTATTTAAACTTAACACTATGGTGCATGCCTATGAAGAAAGTGGTGAGTTTGTTGTTAGGGGAAGTAACAGTAGTCAAGCTACATTTTCAGTTGAATTTTATAATGAGTTGAGAGGAAACGTAACCTCTAACTATACCTATTATAAAATCATGCTACATAGTGGCATGATAGATAAAGAATATGTTTTTTTAAAGGAATACTATAAACCTTCCATAATGACCTCATTTGAGGATACGGATAACGATGGAATGACTGATGGTTGGGAGTTGGCTTTTGGTTTAAATCCAACATCGGCTTTGGATGCAACTCAAGATTTAGATGGTGATGGTTTTACTAATTTGCAAGAGTTCTTATCTTTTGGCCATCCTCGCGATAAAAAAATACTTCCTAAAATTGCTGATCTCGGAGTTACCTTATCCCATGAAACTCAAGGCTATTCTAAAAAGATTATAGTAAAAGCTGAAGTCGAAAATGATGTAAAATCAACTGACAGCGGAACAGTGTTGATGGCCTATTCAACATCTCTTCCGATTTATTTTGATAGCGATAGTTATACTCATTCTAATTTTTGTTCTTTATCAGATAATCGACTCGAACTGACCTGTAAATGGGATAATATATCCCCTGGACATAAAGCTGTTCAAGAGATCTATTTAAATGCTGAGACAGCGAATGTATCAGAGATTAAGAGTGTTATCACTGCAAAAATACAGCATCTTGGTTATGACGAGAACTTATCGAATAATCAAGCATCGATTGATGTTGCAAGACATGCTGTTGATGTCTCTTATCGAATGAGTATTGAGAACCGTCAAGAGTACATGATGGGGTTAGTTGGGAGTCCACAAACGTTAGGGTTTAACATTCACCAACAAGAATCTAAATTTGGTGGATTTGACCCAGTGGTTGGCAACAAAATTCGACTCGAAATACCTGAGAATGTGACAGTGTTAAGTGCTGAGTGCGTAAATGATTATAATAATTTTGAGCATTATGATTGTTTGGTTGGAAACGAAATTATTTTCAAAAATTACCAACAGGTTTATAGCTTTACACTTGCAATGAAGGGGAAGGAGCAAGGTGAAGGAAAGTTAGTATTTAATGTTTACAGCGCTTCAACTGGTGAGCTTACTTTATCTTCGATACCGTTTCCGATAGTGATTGGCCAATCTACGGAAGCGCTGCAAAAGCAGGTTGACACGGCAGTCGATGGTGGAAAGATTAATGTTCCAGCGGGAATTTACATTGGTGATGTAGATTTATCTAAAAAGAAAGTGATATTAGAGGCTAAATCAAAAGAGGCTAAGCTTTATAGTGGTAAAACTTCATTTTTGCAACCCAGTTTCATTATTGATAAAAACAGTAGTGTAAATGGTTTTACATTGGCAAACCACTATATGAAGGTGGGTGATGTTGGTGGTGCTATTACACGTAACTTATTTGATGGTACACCAAGTAACCTCAGTTCAGTGTATGTTTTAAATAGCGGAGTGATGTTTTTCGAACAAAATATTTTGTTTGGCAAGGCTCTCGATACAGGCTATATATCTAGCAATTTAGATGATGATTACCATTGCCCTATGATTGAAAGTGGTAATTATGCTATTGCTCAGAAAAGTAAGGTTGTATTAGTTAATAATATATATTTTGGTAATCTTTTGGATATGCCTAATTTAGATTTCGGATGTCAGCTTCTAAGGGCGAGTATGTCTTCTGAGTTAGAAGTTTATAATAATACCTTTTTGGGTTTGGAATCTGTGGTGAAGCTTATTTATCATGGGGTTGATGAGCCATATTATAAAATATCAATCGATAACAATATCGTTTCAAAATCTAGATCGTTAATTGATAATGCTTCGTATGCTAGTACTTTGTATAGTTTTACTCCAGAATCTAGCATTAGCTTGAATAACAATTTAGTCAATGAAGTTAAGAGCTTGTATATAGATATGCAGGATAAACAAGTTGAGGTGAATACTCTTTTTGCTGATCCTTTGCTTGATAGTAATGGATATCCTTTTAGTAACTCACCAGCAATCGATGCAGGTGCGCCCTTGAAAGTAGATGTCGATCTATATGGTGTAGCAAGACCAATTGACGGTGATAATAATGGAACAAAAGTTATTGATATTGGTGCAATAGAGTTTAGATTAAACTGATTGTGCTACATTATTTAATCATTAAAGCTCTAATTGTTAAACAATGGGAGTAAGTTTGCTAAATAGGTACATATAGCTATTTAGCCGCTGGGATGTAAGCACCGGAATGGGAGGTCAGTATTACTATGACCTTCCCATTTTTCACAACGTCACTGGTGCAACAATGCCAATTTGGGTGTAGCCCTTAGCATTTATGTTCTCTGATTAAAAAATAACAATTCAGAATAGTAATGGACTTTGGAAGTTAGGGATGAAATCAGTTTTACAAATTACTTTAGGGATATTGTTAGCAGGCTTAGTCACTTTGTTAGTGCGAATTGGCTATTTGAGTTATGTCGAATACCGCCTGACACAAGGGCTTAATGAGTTTGCTATGCAACAAAAGCAAACGGAACTAGCTCGCCAGCAGGCAGCGAAAGATCGCCAGCTTGCTGAGTATCAGATTCAGCAAGAGTTACAACAAAATGCGGCTGAAAAATCCAGACTAGCCAAGCAAAACGAGGCCGCGCGACTACGTAAAGCCGAAGCATGGCGCAAGTATTATCTAGTCCCCGAAGACTGTAAAAACTTTAAGTCCGACGAACACATGGTCAACTGCATCAACCACAAAGCTGATGCAAAAGCAGAATTTGATAGGGCGTATGATTCAGGAGAATTAGTACTGCCACAATAAAGTTATATACACTAAATGAGCAGTTGATTTTGGCGGGTTTAATTCTGCTTACTATTTTAAAAAAGGGGTTACTTTGATATTTTCAATTTTTTTACGGAATTTTAAAATATATCGAGGTTGGAATTACGTCCCTATTTCAACTGGTGATTACTTTACTGCATTTATCGGCGATAATGGAGTTGGTAAAAGCTCTATATTAGAGGCTTTAGATACTTTCTTTAATAGACCAATGTCAGAGTGGAATTATAACCACTCTATTCTTAAAAGTGGGTTTGATAGAGAGCCAAACATTTGTCCTATCTTCATTGTTGAAAAGGCTAAGATAAATAAAAACAGAAACGTTTATAAGTACTTATCAACAATTAGCGATATAATGTGGCAAATTGAAGAAGGTGATGCGCACAATACCCATAAGCACATTGTTGCTCAATTAGTTAAGCAGATTAATGCCTTGAAATTACATAATTCAAGGTGTGATGATGAGTATTTTTTATTTCCTTGTGGATTTAAAAAGATATCTAGTAGTAATACTGAGCTTACATTAGGTGTTTTTGACTCGATACAATCATTCTCAGATGATTTGTTTAATGAACATAATGTTGATTTAAGCTCTGTTTTGGATGAGATTTACTCTTACGTAAAGGATGAATTTGAGTATATTTATACACCGTCAGAAATAGATTATGATACTTATACAAAAATAGAAGGGAAAACTATTCAATCTTTAATGGGGACTTCTGTTGATTTAATAATTAAAGATTGCATTGATGAAGGAGTTATTAAAGATATAAACAGTGGCTTAGATGAGTTCCTTAGAAAAGTAGAGGTCTATTTAGAAAAGTATGAATATAAAAAACCTGCTAAAATGCAGACTTTATTCAATTTGACTCATCTAACATCAAAAATAATCGAGACATATTTTGAGTCAAAAGTTCTAAATTTAAGGTCTAACTCTGAACTTACTCCGATATATAATTTTAGTTCAGGCGAGAAACGCAAAGCAATTATTGATTTAGCTAGAGCATTTATTTTAAATTCAGGAAGAGATTTACACAATAAAACGGTTGTTATTGCTATGGATGAGCCAGAGGTATCTCTTCATACTTCAGCTTGTTTTGAGCAGTTTGAAAAATTAGAGGAAATATCAAAAAATCGAGTGCAAACACTTATCTCAACTCATTGGTACGGATTTTTCCCATCAGTATCGTCTGGTAATGCTGTTTATATTGCGGACTCGGAAGATAATAGAGTTTCTTTTTTGATTAATTTATCAAGATTCAGAGAGGATGTCAGATTAATACGTAATGAAACTCAAGGAAAAATGCCGAGTAATATTGAGCTTAAAAGTGTTAATGACTTTGTTCAGTCTGTTATATCGTCAATTACTCGTAGTAATAAACGATGGATTATCTGTGAAGGCGCTTCAGATAAAATATATTTAAATCACTTCTTGGAAGGTGAAGGTTTTAACATTCTTTCTGTTGGGGGAAGTAAGTATGTTAAGAAAGTTTATGAATATATATATTTGGCACTAGAGGATGAACGAAGCGATATTAATGGTAAAGTTTACTTTCTTCTTGATACAGATAAAAAATTCGAGGGTTATTCTTCAAAAGATTCGATGAAGAATCTTAGATTGAGGAGAATGCAAATAAACAGTGTGAGCAAAGCTGTTGAGCTTTTAAAAGCATCTGATAATTCCCATTTTCCACCTACAGAAATTGAAAATGTTTTAAATTCAGAAATATTTAAAGAAGTGTTGGAATATTACTGCTCTACAGGTCACAAAGGGCTTCTTGAAAATGTTGTTGATAGTTGCATTGGCTTTGAAAATGAACTTGTTTCTGGAATTGCATTTGACTTTAGAATCTCTGAATTAGCTTCTCTAGATGAATTTTTCGATCAGATTGGAATGAAGGTTAAATTCGCAAAAAAATACTGCGAATTAGATGTACATCGTAAAGTCCCTAATTGGGTCAATGATATGAAAGACTTTTTTTTGGATTGACATCTTACCGGAATTTTAAATTGGAGGTAAATTGAAGTTTTTAGTGATTATCTTCGGCATAGCTGTGTCGATATTTATGCATGGAAGTGGGTTGTCTGTCGATAGCAAATGGTGGTGGGATTTACTGTTATCTTTCAATGTAAAAGCATTAAGTGAAAACTTGGGGATGGTTGTATTTTGCTTTTGGATACATCTTCCACTGATGATCATATTTTCTTTAGCATGTGCTTTGATTATTAATCGAGTTGGGTATCCAAGGTATTTTATTTACTCTGTGTTAGGTACTTCATTTTTTACATTTGTTGTGCTGCCATCACTGCCTGTTTTCGATGTGTTATTAGCTGGCGGGATGAGTCCATTACGTTTTATCGATATCTTTGTAAAAACACTCATGTTTCTGACCTTGTTCTTTGTTTTTAATATACTTGTGAAAAAGTATAAGAGATTGAATTTATTTGATTAACTTCACTTTCAAGACGTTTCGCTGACTGTGTTTATTGATTTATTTTAGGGATGATTTAAGAGTTTTTTATGAAAAAAATTAGTTTTTTGGGTATGAGCATAGTGCTTGCTTTGACACTTGTTATCGGCCTTGCTGTTGATTTTTTGGTTGAATTTAAGTCTGAATCGATTTTTATGCAGATGAATATTTTTAGCTTCAAGTTATTATTTTCGTTACTTAGCATGCTCTGTGTGTATATTGCTATTGCAGTCACTTTTAATTTGAAACTGTTACCTATGCTTATAGGTAAAGATTATCCGTCAAATTACTTTAAATGGTCTAAATTTCGACTTATAGAAGTTTTCTTTTTATTTAACTTATGGGCTATGTGTCATCTTCAATATTTCACTGTCGTAATAGTTAATTTAGCTTTGGTTGAGTTGATACACTTATATTTAGTTTATAAAAGTATCAATGATAAGCTCGAGTCTACTATATAAATTGGTAAGTTGAGGACAATAAGGCGTGTGTAGTTGGCATAACTCTTTCAATGCGAAAAGTTAACTCTAATGCCACAGAAGTTCACCGATCCCCTGCGAAGTTGCTGAAGAGCGTTGAAGAAAATAGCGTGACGCAGACAGGACGTCTGCGTAGCTTTCGGGGGGAAGGGACGCCCCATCGGAAGCGTTAGCGATTTTCGAATAAGCACGAAGCCAGTCACTAATGCATGTAACTTCGCTAGGGGCGTCTTGGAGAATCCAAGGAGGATAGGACGAGCAGTCCTCCTTGGTCGGGTGTGGGGTGAAGCCCCACGACTTTAACGCTTAATTCAAACGAAGTTTGAAAGTTTAAGCCCTGCGGGTGATTGCAGATCCCAATCACTCGGGATCATAATCCAACACTGGCGCCAGCCACTTCTCCGTTTCCGCAATGCTCATCCCTTTACGCTTGGCATAATCTTCCACTTGATCGCGGCCTATGTTACTCACGCCAAAGTAGCGCGATTTCGGGTGGGCGAAATACCAGCCCGATACTGCCGCTGTGGGGAACATGGCGTAGCTTTCGGTGATGTTCAAGTCGATAGTTTCATCGGGCTTGAGCAAGTCCCATAACAAGCCTTTTTCTGTGTGATCTGGGCAAGCTGGGTAACCGGGTGCGGGGCGTATGCCTTTGTATTTCTCGCGGATTAAGGCTTCGTTGCTTAACTGCTCGTCGGCCGCATAACCCCAAAACTCTTTACGTACCCGTTCGTGCATCCGCTCGGCAAAGGCTTCGGCCAAACGGTCGGCTAAGCATTTGAGCATGATGGCGTTGTAGTCGTCGTGGTTGGCTTCAAAACGCGCCACATGTTCGTCTATGCCGTGGCCTGTGGTTACCGCAAAGCCGCCCATGTAATCGGCGACGCCAGAGTCTTTTGGTGCAACAAAGTCAGATAGACAGAAGTTATCGTTGCCGACACGCTCAAGCTGCATCCGCAGGTGATGTGTGGTCATTTCAACTGTGGTGCGCGACTCATCGGTATACAGCTCAATGTCGTCGTAATTGACGGTATTGGCAGGGAATAAGCCAATAACCGCTTTCGCCGTGAGCCACTTTTCTTCGATGATTTGCTTGAGCATGGTCTGACCATCGGCGAACAGCTTTTGCGCTTCTTCACCGACCACTTTATCGGTGAGGATTTCGGGGTAATGCCCGTGCAATTCCCACGAGCGGAAAAACGGTGTCCAGTCGATACGCTCAACTAAATCTTCTAACGGATAATTATCAAATACTTGGCGCCCGAGCACGTTTGGCGTGAATGGGGTGTAGTTGGCCCAATCGTGTTGGCAGCGGTTATCACGGGCCGCTTCGAGTGACACTATCTCTTTGCGCTTGGCTTGGGACAAACGCTTGGTGCGCATGTCGTCGTATTCGGCATAGGTTTCGTCTATGGTCGCTTGGCGAGTCTCGTTGTTGATGAGTTTACTCACCATAGGCACGGCGCGGGACGCATCGGCGATGTAAATGGCGCCATGGGGATAATGGGGCGCAATTTTTACCGCTGTGTGGATTTTCGAGCAAGTGGCGCCGCCGATAATCGCCGGAATGGTTAAGCCTTCGCGGTGGAAAGTTTTCACATTATGCACCATCTCATCCAGACTCGGCGTGATAAGGCCCGACATGCCGATGATATCGATATTGTGTTCTTTCACTGCGTCGAGAATTCGCTCCACCGACACCATCACACCTAAATCGAATACCTCAAAACCGTTACAGGCGAGCACCACGCCGACAATATTTTTGCCGATATCATGCACGTCGCCTTTTACCGTCACCATCAAAATCTTGCCGTTAGATTGGCCTTCGACCTTTTCCAGCTCGATATAGGGGTTTAAGTAAGCCACGGCTTTTTTCATCACCCGCGCCGATTTCACCACCTGCGGCAGGAACATCTTGCCCGAGCCGAACAAGTCACCGACCACGTTCATGCCGTCCATCAAGGCGCCTTCAATCACATCCAGTGGACGTTTCGCTTCTTGGCGCGCCGCTTCGGTATCTTCATCGATAAATTCGGTAATGCCTTTCACTAGCGCATGGGATAAGCGTTGGCTCACCGGCCAGCTGCGCCATTCTAAATCTTCTTTTTTACCCACCTGTGCGCCATCACCGCGGAATTTCTCCGCGATTTCAAGTAACTGCTCGGTATTGCTTGAGCCTTCGACTGGGCAGGGCAAGTTAAGCACCACGTTTTCGACCCGTACTTTAAGCTCAGGATCGATATCGTCGTAAATGGCTAACTGGCCCGCGTTGACAATGCCCATGTCCATGCCGACTTTGATGGCATGGTACAGGAATACGGCGTGAATCGCTTCGCGCACTGGGTTATTACCGCGGAACGAGAACGACACATTCGATACGCCGCCCGAAATCATTGCGTGGGGCAGGGTGGCTTTAATCGCTTTAATGGCATCAATAAAATCGACGGCATAGTTGTCGTGTTCATCGATACCCGTGGCGATGGCAAAAATGTTCGGGTCGAAGATGATGTCTTCTGGCGGAAAGCCGACCTTATCGACCAGAACCCGATAGGCGCGGGTACAGATTTCGATTTTACGTGCCTTAGTATCGGCCTGACCTTGCTCATCGAACGCCATGATAATGGCCGCCGCGCCGTAGCGTTTCACCAGTGTTGCTTGCTCAATAAACTTGGCTTCGCCTTCTTTAAGGGAAATCGAGTTAACTATGCCCTTGCCTTGAATGCATTTGAGGCCAGCTTCGATCACTTCCCACTTAGAGGAGTCGATCATAATCGGCACGCGGCTGATGTCGGGCTCTGAGGCAATCAAGTTTAAAAACTTGTGCATGATCTCGGCGCCATCGAGCATGCCTTCGTCCATGTTGATGTCGATGATCTGCGCGCCGCTTTCGACTTGCTCGCGGGCCACATCGAGCGCTTGCTCAAACTTACCGTCTTTGATCAGCTTTAAAAATTTGGCCGAACCTGTGACGTTGGTGCGCTCACCCACGTTAACGAACAAGGATTGGGCATCGATAGTCAGTGGTTCCAAACCGGCTAAGCGGCAGGCTACGGGGATATTGGGCAAGACGCGCGGGTTATGTCTGTCGACCGCTTCGCGAATAACGCGGATATGTTCAGGCGTACTACCACAGCAACCACCGATAATATTGAGCATGCCTTCGCGCGCCCAATCTTCAATCACGTTCGCCATGTCCTCTGGGGTTTCATCATAGCCGCCAAACTCGTTCGGCAGGCCCGCGTTCGGATGCGCCGACACATAACATTCGGCTATACGGGATAATTCTTCGACGTACGGGCGCAGCTCTTTTGGCCCGAGTGCACAGTTAAGACCGATAGATAACGGCTTGATATGGCGCAGGGAATTATAAAAAGCTTCGGTGGTTTGGCCGGTAAGGGTGCGGCCTGAGGCATCGGTAATGGTGCCCGAAATCATGATCGGTAATCTGTCTTTAGAATGCTGACCAAATAAGTCATCAAATACCGATTCAATCGCAAACAGTGCGGCCTTGGCGTTTAAGGTATCAAATATGGTCTCGACCATAATGATATCCGCGCCGCCTTCAATCAGCGCCTTAGTGGATTCTCGGTAAGCGCTCACTAACTCATCGAAGCTGACATTGCGATAGCCAGGGTCGTTCACATCGGGGCTGATCGAACACGTACGGTTAGTGGGGCCTAACACACCAGCGACGTAACGTGGAATGCCTGTGGCAGCAAACACTTCATCACAGGCTTCACGGGCAAGACGGGCACCGGCTAAGTTAATTTCGGCGGACAACGACTGCATGTCATAGTCGGCCATGGCGATAGTCGTAGCATTAAAGGTGTTGGTTTCAATGATGTCGGCACCGGCGTTTAAGTAGTCGGTGTGAATTTTTTTGATGATGTGGGGTTGCGACAATACCAATAAATCGTTGTTGCCTTTGACGTCAGTGTGCCAATCTTTAAAGCGTTCGCCGCGATAATCCTCTTCTTCGAGCTTGTGGTCTTGGATCATAGTGCCCATGGCACCGTCTAAGATTAGAATGCGCTCAGCAAGCTGTTTACGAATGTCTGCCAATATCTGGCCGGCTTTGGTAGAGGGTATCGTCATAAATAATTACCTTAAATACAGCTAAGTTAAGTCCAAGCATCGACCCTTGTTATGCTAAGTGCAGGGTAAAGCGTGTTGTGCAGTCCAGATATCGGCTCTCGTTATCGACCTTAGTGAGTGATCTAAATTAGCTAACTTATTTAGCGAACTTAGATCACTAACTTAGTTAGGCTAAGTGCATTCCATTCTGCTCGGTCGATATTTGACTACTCGTTTTAGTTATTCATTGTTAGAGTTTAGTTTTGGACATTTAAACGTATAGACGTCCATAATACGCGACTTATGATTGTCAGGGCAAGGTCAAAATTGACTGACGACAATTGAGTCCTATCAGCACTTTTCACCCAGTTTAACGGCTCGTTTTTTAGGGCTAGTTGTAGAGCTAGTTGTTGGGCTAAGGCGTAATTGAGTATATAGGACGACGGGTCTAATGTGGGCTTTCAACAAAATGTGCCACGAGTGATAGACATAGGAATACGATGAAACAAGTTCGATTGTTATTGTTACGCCACGGCGAGTGTGAAGGCGGCGCCATTTTACGCGGCCGTGTGGATGTGCCTTTAAGCGAACAGGGTTGGCAGCAAATGTCGGCAGCGGTTGAGGCGCAGGCAAGTACCTGTAGCGCGATTTACAGTTCGACTTCACGCCGCTGCGGCGAATTTGCCCAAGCCTTTGCCGCCGAGCTGCATTCGACGGCGGCGTTGGTATCAGAGTCAAGGCCATTGCAGGCGCAGTTTTTGTCGGGTTTACAGGAAATTGATTTTGGCGATTGGGACGGTTGTCGACTCGATGAGCTGTATCAGCAAGAGGGCGAACGTTTAGCGGCCTATTGGCAAAACCCTTGGCAAACACCGCCGCCCAATGGGGAAACTATGGCAAGCTTCGAGTCGCGGGTGAATGGCGCAATTGACCAGATACTCGCCGCCGAGTTTAAACGGTTGATTATCGACTCAGATAACGCCGAGCAGGTTACGGGCGCTAGCGTGGGTAAGGGCTTGAGTACGGGGGAGCTGGCTGCCAAGGTATGGGTCGTGACCCACGGCGGGGTGATCCGTCACCTAATGGCGCGCGCCCTTGGGGTTGAACGGGCAGTGGGATTTTACAGTCAACTCGATTTACCCGTGGCGGCCGTGGTGAGCATTACTGTGCTGCAGGATGAGCACGGCGTTTGTTACTGGCGTTTAGATTGGCCGAGCGGGCGCTGCGAGTGATCCGCGTTGCCCTAAGGTGAAGATTTTTCTTGTCTTACCAGCGTGATTGTCGATTGCCTATTAAGGTAAATATAGGATAATGCTTTTTCCTGACGTCCCCGACGCACACGGTCTTGCAAGGCTGGTGGCAGTGTATCGGATGACGTCACAGAAATAGGTGTTGGGAGTTTTGAGTGGTGCGAGGGTGTTCTGTGGCAACTATTGCCGAGACACGCTGCAAAGGCTTGAAATCAATCTCAACATAATAGGGAATCGGGGAGCTGCTTGTCAGTCAGCCCGAACTGTGCCCGCAACTGTGAGTGACTTTTTATATTGTTTTCAATACAAAAAGTGACGAGTCAGGAGACCTGCCTATTTCTGTTATCGCTGCGTGCAGCCTTAGTTCTCGAGCGGGTGACTCGAGGGAGCCGATGACAATGTGCACAACCTTTTTTAATTCAGGTTTGGACTCGCTAGGAGCACCACTTTGGTGAAACTCTCTGCCATCCAAACGAGCCATGCTTTGAATGACAGCGACACTCGCCCGTCAGCGAGCCAGACGGTCGCGCTCGATGTCAGCCAGTTAAGCTGGTGCATCGATGGCAAAACCATTCTTTCCAATATTAACTTTGCGCTGCCAACGGGGCAGATGTTGGGTTTGATTGGCCCTAACGGTGCGGGTAAGTCTAGCTTGCTACGCTGTTTGTATCGGTTTGTTCGCCCGACTCAGGGCAAAATTACCCTGTTTGATCAAGATATAGAGCGTTTATCACCCAAGGCGTTTGCTTGCCGTGTCGCTGTAGTGCAACAAGACACGCCGCACTATTTTGACCTAACCACAGAGCAATTGGTCAGCATGGGCTTAACGCCGCATAAGGGCATGTTCGATACCAATTCGAGTTGTGATGGCGAACGCATCGCCAAGGCATTAGAGAAAGTCGGCCTGAGTCATAAGATGCATCAACAGTACGAGCACTTATCCGGCGGTGAAAAGCAGCGTGCCTTGATCGCCCGTGCCATAGTGCAGCAGCCGCAACTGCTGATCCTCGACGAGCCTACCAATCACCTCGATGTGCGTTATCAAATCCAAATCCTCGAATTAGTGCGTAGCCTTGGCATCAGCGTGATTGCCTCTATTCACGATCTTAATTTAGCCAGCGCTCTGTGCGACAGTTTGTTGTTGATCCATAACGGTGAAGTCAGCGCTTTGGGCACACCAACAGAGGTATTAACCGAGGCGCGAATTGGCGATGTGTTCGGCGTGTGCGCTCAGGTGTCGACCCATCCACAACATAAAAAGCCCTTAATCAGCTACTTCTATGGCTACCATGATTCGACGCACAACATGGCTGATGCTTTGGCTGAGCGAGGCGAGGGCGGATGATTCAGGGAGTAAACAGCATTTCATCTCACATTTGGGGCGTATCGTGACACCTTTGACGAGACAACAACTGATGCTGGTCGCATTAGGCATAATCACTTTGATAACCCCCATTGCCGCCACGAGTTTTGGCGCGGCGAACATCAGCTTTATGGATGTTATCCAAGTGTTTATCAATAAAATGGCCAGCCTCACTCAAGCCAATGGCATGACGGAGCGCATCGTGATGGAGCTCAGACTGCCGCGTATTTTGCTGGCCTTTGTGGCGGGTGCGGGTTTGTCCTTGGCGGGTAGTGTGCTGCAAACCGTGACCCGCAATCCGCTGGCCGACCCTTATCTGTTTGGCATTAGCTCTGGCGCGTCCTTTGGCGCCGTGGTGATGTTGACGTTATTCACGGGCTCTGGATTTTTTGAAAATGCGGGCATGGCGGCGAACTCGGGGATTTTTAGTGGCTCGGGCGCCTTGTCGGGTTTGCTTTGGTTTAGCTTGCCCTTCGGCGCTTTTATTGGCGCCAGTTTGTCGGTACTGATAGTGCTGGCCTTGTCTGGCCTTGGGCTCAATAGCCAAGTGGAGCGCATGTTGCTCTCAGGCGTGGCGACCTCCTTTATGTTCGGCGCGCTAACGAGTCTGCTGCTGTATTTCGCCAGTCCGCAGGCGACGGCTTCTGTTTTGTTTTGGAGTTTAGGCAGTTTTGCCAAGGCCAGTTGGTCCTTATTAGTGCTGCCGACACTGGTGATTGGCGCGAGTTTGTTCATTATTTTAGGCATGAAACGGCAGATCATGGCGTTGCAAGCGGGGGATGAAACGGCGCATACCTTAGGGGTGAATGTGCCTAAGTTGCGACTCAATATGTTGCTGCTCTGCTCCTTGATTACCGCGATTTTGGTCGCCACCTGCGGCGGGATTGGCTTTGTCGGTTTGATGATCCCCCACACAGTGCGCATGCTGTTTCCCGGTCGTCAGCCGATTCTATTAACGGCGCTGGTGGGCGGATTATTTATGGTGTGGATTGATGTGCTGGCGCGCTGTTTGTTGGGCAATCAAGAGTTGCCTGTGGGCATTATCACAGCGGCCATAGGTAGCATGTTCTTTTTGCTGATTTTGCGTAAACGCAGAGTCATGGCGTAAGCACTTAGTCAGAACGTAATCCTAGAGTCATCTAGCAAGCGCAGACTGGCGAGATAATCAGCATTTTTGTTGATATCTGCCCCGCGATTGGAAATGCAAAATTGGACATGTTAGTCATAGACGCAGGATGCGTTGTGGTTATTTAAGATAATAAGTGGAGTGTGGATGTCTCAGTCAGCCGTGTCTTTTCAAATCAGCCCTGTGAGTAAAACGCAGGATCCATTGATCCAGCAGAAAATTGATCTTAAGACTAAGCCGCCCGGCGCCTTAGGTCAGCTCGAATCCTTAGCCTTACAGATTGCCCGCGTGCAAGCGACTGATTCACAACAAACGGATCAGCCACAAAATACTGTGCTCAAAATAGTCCAGCCAACCATGTTAGTGTTTGCGGGTGATCATGGTATTGCCGCAGAAGGCGTGTCGATTGCCCCTAGCGAAGTGACGCGCCAAATGGTGCAAAACTTTGCCCATGGCGGCGCGGCGATTAACGTTTTTTGTCGGCAGGTGGGCTTTACGCTCGAAGTGATCGATTGCGGTATTTTAACGCCAGTCGAAGGGGTTGAAGGCATTATCGATCAGCGTCTTGGCGCGGGCACAGGGGCGATTCATTTAGAGCCCGCGATGGCGCTGGAAACCGTCGATAAAGGCTTTGCGATGGCGCGCGATTTGATTGAACGTCACCATCAAGCAGGTTGTAACTTAGTCGCCTTTGGCGAAATGGGCATAGGCAATACCTCGGCTGCGGCAGCCATTATGGCGGCGATCATGCAGCTTGATGTGATTGATTGTGTCGGCCGAGGCACTGGCATTAATAGTGAAACCTTAGAACGTAAACTCATGCTGATTGAGCTGGCGTTATTGCTGCATCAAAGCGCCTTAACTGGGCCAAAGTCAGTGTTAGCTTGCCTAGGAGGTTTTGAAATTGTGCAGATGACGGGCGCGATGTTAGCCGCCGCCGAGCGCAAAATGCTGGTGGTTGTGGACGGTTTTATCGCTACTGCTGCGGCATTAGTCGCGGTGCAAATTGCCCCCAATGTGCGCGATTATTTGATTTTCGCCCACCAGTCAGACGAGCAAGGCCATAAGCGGATGTTAGAATTTTTGCAGGCGAAACCTTTATTATCACTCGGGCTGAGATTAGGCGAAGGTACGGGCGCAGCCTTGGCGTTGCCGCTTATTCAAGCCTCAGTAAATTTTTACAATCAAATGGCGAGTTTTAGTGATGCGGGGATTGAGGCTGTTGTATGATGTGCTCTGCTAAGTCGCTTATTTTACTTATTTAAAATAATAACTTTTTAGCCAACCGTTTTAATCTTAAACCTTGCAGCAAGTGTTAATTCACTAAGGATGCTTTATGTCAGAACGCGAAAGCTGGCACAAAGAGATAGATTTGTTTTTAGTTGCCATGGGCTATTTTACCCGCATTCCTATGCCTAAATGGGTCGAAGTCGATAGCGATAAGTTGAATAAGGCCAGCCGTTATTTCGGTCTCGTCGGTCTTTTGGTCGGCCTGTTAAGTGCCATTGTATTTTGGCTGACGCAGAACTGGCTCCCCGCCGGCGTCTCTGTGCTGTTAGCTATGTTGGTTGGCGTCTTGCTCACGGGCGGATTTCACGAGGATGGCCTAGCCGATACCTTCGACGGTTTTGGCGGTGGTTGGACGGCGGAAGACAAGCTACGGATCATGAAGGACTCGCGCCTTGGCAGTTATGGCGCACTGGCGTTGATGTTGGCCCTGCTGCTGAAATGGCAGTTGTTAGTCGAGTTGGCGCTGTACGATCCTGTGGTCGCGGGCTCGGCACTTATCGTCGCGCACACAGTCAGCCGCGTGGTATCAGCCAGTATTATCTTTAGTGAAAAATATGTCCGCGATGACGAGACCAGTAAGTCTAAGCCGCTATCGCAACATCAAGGCATTAATGAGCTGCTTATCCTGATCGCCAGCGGCGTATTAGTGCTGTTATTCCTCAAGGGGTTAGCGGCATTGTCATTGCTGTTAGTGATGATAGGACTGCGCCGTTTGATCATAGTGATCTTTAGACGCCAGATTGGCGGTTACACGGGTGATACCTTAGGCGCGGCGCAGCAAATAGCAGAAATCGTGTGTTATTTTGTATTGCTCGTTGTAGGTAACATACTGTGATCCACCTCGTCCTAGGCGGCGCCCGTAGCGGTAAGAGTCGCTACGGTGAAGCCTTAGTGCGCCAGTACACTGCGCTAGGCTTCGATGCCTGCTATGTGGCCACGGCGCAGGCGCTGGATGATGAAATGGCGACCCGTATCGCCAAACATCAAGCGGGACGAACGGACGATGGTATCGAATGGCAATTGTTTGAAGAGTCGCTCGCCCTTACGGCACTGTTAAAGCGCTTAGCAAAACCTGGGCGAGTGATTTTAGTGGACTGTTTAACCCTTTGGTTGACCAATCAATTACTCGCATCCAGCGCCAGGATTGATGATGACCCCGCGCCGACAGAGTGGAATGCGACAGACTTTATACCGTCTGCCAGTTCAACCTCTAACGATGAAGCTTTGGCGAGTTGGCAGGCAGAGAAAACCGCTTTTGTGGATTCCCTTGCCGAGCTTGAAGGTGTGGTGGTGTTGATCAGTAACGAAGTGGGCTCAGGTATTGTGCCCTTAGGCGAGTTGAGCCGACAATTTGTCGATGAAGCGGGCTGGTTAAACCAAGCCGTTGCCGCCTTAGCTGACAATGTCACCTTAGTGGTCGCGGGTTTACCCTTGGCACTCAAACCACTTTAATCTAACTCAGTTAAGTGATGTTGAGACTGAACTTTTATCTTTATCCCTGCAAACTAGAATAAGTTTTTAACCCTATGCCTTCTCCAAACACAGACAACACAGGCTGTGCAACTGCACTCGATACCGCTGACGCTTTAGCTATTCATTCTGCTGCTAATCTTGCGGTGAATCCCGCAGTGAATAGACCTGCGGTTAATTCGTTTCGGCGCGCAAAAGTCTTGATGGTGCAGGGCACAACATCGGATGCGGGTAAAAGCACCTTAGTGGCGGGTATTTGTCGTTTGCTCGCCCGAGAGGGCGTAAAGGTTGCGCCCTTTAAACCGCAAAATATGGCGCTTAATAGTGCAGTCACTATTGATGGCGGCGAGATTGGCCGCGCACAGGCGTTGCAAGCCGCGGCCTGTTATCTTGAGCCCCATACCGATTTTAATCCTATTCTGCTTAAACCTAGCTCGGACACGGGCGCGCAAATTATCGTTCACGGCAAAGCCCTGACAACGCTGGAAGCCTCGGCCTTTTTTGGGCCTAAATCTAAGGATTACAAGGCAATGGCACTCGCTGCTGTGCTGGAATCCTTCGAGCGATTAAGTGGCCAGTATCAAACCATAGTGGTGGAAGGCGCGGGCAGTCCGGCGGAGATCAATCTGCGCGAGGGCGATATTGCCAACATGGGATTTGCCGAAGCCGTAGATTGCCCAGTGATTATCATTGCCGATATCGATAAGGGCGGCGTATTTGCCCATTTGATCGGGACGCTGGCGCTGTTATCTGAGTCTGAACAGGCGCGGGTAAAGGGCTTTGTGATCAATCGTTTCCGTGGCGATATTAGCCTATTGCAATCTGGCCTCGATTGGCTTGAAGCTTATACGAACAAGCCTGTTTTAGGCGTGTTGCCTTATCTGCATGATTTACATCTCGATGCCGAAGATGCGCTGATAAGCTCGCCATCTAAAGGCGCTAACAGCCGCTTAAAAGTGCGGGTATTAGTGTACCCAAGGATCAGTAATCACACGGATTTTGATCCGCTGCGGTTGCATCCCGATATCGATTTTGACTATGTGTCATTGCAAACCCAAGCCGCGAGTCACGCCACTCATCTGCCCGCCGCCGATATATTGATCTTACCCGGCAGTAAGAATGTGCGCGCCGATTTGGCCTTTTTACGCCAGCAAGGTTGGGATAAGGATATCGCCACTCACCTGCGTTACGGCGGCAAAGTGCTCGGCATTTGCGGCGGTTACCAAATGTTAGGCCAAAGCATTGCCGATCCCTTAGGGATTGAAGACAGTGCGGGCGATACCGAAGGACTTGGCTACTTACCATTGAGCACAGAACTGAAAGCCGATAAACAGTTACGGCGGGTGAGCGGTGAGCTAAGGTTACTTGGGCAAAGGGTTGCAGTGCAGGGCTATGAAATCCACTGCGGCGAATCACGTTATCTTATCCCTAGGCTTGAACAAACGAATCCGCCCTTGCAGTTAATCCCAGAATCGACAAGCTTAGCTGTGCCAGCGATGAGTTTTGCCGATGGCCTGCAAAGTGATGATGGGCAAATCTTAGGCACTTATTTACACGGGCTGTTTGATAGCCCTGATGCCTGTCAGCTGATCCTGCGCTGGGCGGGATTAAACGATGCTCAGGCGATAGATATCAATCAAATACGTGAGCAGCAACTCGATCGTTTAGCCGATGTGTTAGCCGAGCATTTAGACATGCAAAAATTACAGACTATTTTGGATGCTGCAGTTCGGCGTTGAATTCGGCAAAGAACGGATATTAAGAGAGCGGCATTTACAAACTAACCATTTGCCGCTGTCTATTGAACCATTTATACAAGCAGACATTTTTAGCAGCAGAGTGAAGAGAAGACCATGACAGCACAGAACGACAACGAACAAGCGCAAATCAAGGCTGAACGCCACAAGGCTCGCCAACAAAAAGTGAAAGCCGGTGTAGATGCTAAAATTGCCGCCGCCCAAGAAGAAAAGGGCATTTTGCTGGTATTAACCGGTAACGGCAAAGGTAAATCGACTTCAGGTTTTGGCACCGTTGCCCGCGCCGTCGGTCACGGTAAAAAAGCCGCGGTAGTGCAATTTATCAAAGGCACCTGGGAGTGCGGTGAGCGTAATTTACTCGAAGGCGCCGGAGTTGAGTTTCATGTAATGGGTACAGGTTTTACCTGGGAAACCCAAGATAAAGAAAAGGATACCGCCGCCGCTGTGCTCGCTTGGGAAGCCGCTGAAAAGCTGCTGCAAGATGAGTCGATTGACTGCTTGATGCTGGATGAGCTGACTTACATGGTGAGCTATCACTATCTGGATGTGGAACGTGTGCTTAGCGCACTTAAAAATCGCCCACCGATGCAGCATGTGATTATCACTGGCCGTGCTTGCCACCGTGCCATCATCGAGCTTGCAGATACGGTCAGCGAAGTGCAGCCGCTGAAACACGCCTTCGAAGCGGGTATCAAGGCACAGCAAGGTTTTGATTACTAATCGAACTTGGTAAAAGTCGGCGCATAAGCGACTATCTGTTATTGGCTGGCAGCTAGGTCTTTAGCCACTAGTAGCCGTTATTCACTAACCGTTCAGCGTTCAAAGTGTTCTCAAGGATGATGCGATGAATAAACGTATTGTGATTTGTGCCGATGGGACTTGGAATCGGCCCGAGAAAGATCTTAAGGTCGATTTCCCAACCAATGTGCTGCGCCTCGCGCGTGCTATCAGCCCGATAGCGGCTGATGGTAAACCCCAGCAGGTATTTTATGATTGGGGCGTGGGTTCCTATTACGATCAAGCCATTGGCGGTGCGACAGGGCGCGGTTTACATAAAAACATCATGGATGGGTATCGCTATATAGTGCAAAACTATTCCCCCGGCGATGAGATTTACCTCTTTGGTTTTAGCCGCGGTGCTTACACTGTGCGTTGCCTGTGTGGCTTGATTAATAACTGCGGCATACTCAAACGCCCCGATGCGGCGTTGATCCAGCAAGCCTTCGACCATTATAAAAAAAGCAGTGCGCCCTTTGCGCCTGATGGTGAAAAATCCCTCGAATTTAGAGCTAGATACAGCCATGAATCGCGGGACATCAAGTTTGTTGGCGTGTGGGATACCGTTGGCGCTATGGGGATCCCTATCTCGTTTTTAGGCTTGTTCGAAGATAAAGATGAGTTTTACGACACTAAAATTGGCCGCAATGTGCGCGTTGCCCGCCATGCCTTAGCCATAGACGAACACCGCAGTGACTTTGAGCCCACCATTTGGCAACTGCGTGACAATATGGATATGCAACAGGTGTGGTTTGCCGGTGCCCATAGCAATATTGGCGGCAGTTATAAACCCGATAAAGACGGTGCATTACTGTCGGACAATGCGTTGCTGTGGATGATATCCGAGGCGCAGAAGTTTGATTTAAGCCTAGAGCCACACTTAGCCGCGAGTGCGCATCTGAGTCCGTTAGCCACCTTGCATGATTCGAGGCGCAGCTTTTATCGGATAAAGCAGGAATATTTGCGGCCACTCGACCCTGAGCAAGTCCCAGTGCTTTTGCATCATTCGGTCAAGGCCCGCTGGGATCAAGACCCTAGCTATCGCCCCAAGAATCTACAAACCTATATCGAACACTATGGCTGGCCAGAGCTGCTAGTTTAACTCTTTAAAAATTAAGGCATATCATGATTAAGCGACACTTAGCTGGACTCGTTTTTGGGCTCAGCTTGTTTCTTCCCCACAGTGTGTTGGCCGATCCCGCTAAACGTATTATTGCGCTCTCGCCCCACGCGGTAGAAATGCTCTACGCCATAGGCGCGGGTGATGCCATAGTGGCCGCAACCGATTATGCGGATTATCCCGAGGCTGCCAAAAAAATCCCGCGTATTGGCGGTTACTATGGCATTCAAATGGAGCGGGTGATGGAGCTTAATCCCGATCTGATTGTGGTGTGGGATACGGGCAATAAAGCTGAAGATATCAATCAACTTCGAACGCTGGGGTTTAACCTATATGGTAGCGATCCCAAAACCTTAGAAGGGGTTGCCAAGGAACTGGAAGAGTTAGGTAAATTAACTGGCCACGTTGAAGAGGCGAGCAAGGCCGCCGCCGCGTATCGCGCCGAACTTATCCGTTTACGGACTGATAATGCCAGTAAATCAGAGCCTAAAGTGTTTTATCAACTCTGGTCTACGCCCTTGATGACGGTTTCTAAAAACAGTTGGATTCAACAAATTATCAACGTGTGTCATGGCCAAAATGTGTTTTACGATGCCGCCAGTGATTACCCGCAGGTGAGTTTAGAAAATGTGTTGCTGACCTTGCCCGAGGTGATTTTGCAAAGCCAAGAGGAAGGCAATGTTAAAGGTGTCGATTGGAGCCAATGGCCCGAAATTCCCGCCGTTAAAAATCAGCATATTTATCAACTCAATGCCGATTTATTACACCGTGCGACGCCCAGAGCCTTACTTGGCGTTCAAGCCCTATGTGATGCCTTGGATAAAGCGCGTTAAATAAAAACGCCTGACAGATTATTCCGTCAGGCGTTTAGTCCGATGTCGCTATTGTTTAAGGAGTTAGAAAGGTGCGTCTATATCGACCACATCAATCAGCTTGTGGTTTACAAACTCTTTCAATCCTAAATCAATCAACTCGCGGCCATAACCTGAGCGGCGCACGCCACCAAAGGGCAAGTCGGCCTTGACCATAGTCGGATGATTAACAAACATCATGCCAGTGGAAACCTGTTTCGCGACCGCGAGCCCGCGTTTAGTATCGGCGGTAAACACAGAGCCACCCAGTCCAAAGGGCGAGTCATTGGCAACGGCAATCGCTGCTTGCTCATCCTTCACTTTGTGGATACTGGACACAGGACCGAAGAATTCCCAATAGTAGGCGGGGTTATCTGGCGTCAGGTTCGTCAGTATTGTTGGCTGCACAAAGGCGCCTTGCTGCGGCACTTTTGGCCCCACTTCGGTCGCTGTAGCGCCGTGTTTTACGGCATCACGGATTTTCTGCTTTAGCTCATCGGCCGCGCCTTGGGAAGACAGCGGTGCCAATGTTGTGGTGGGATCCATAGGATCGCCCGCTTTTAACGCTTCAATCCCCTTGATATAGCCTTGCATAAATTCATCGTAAATGGCTTCAACTAAGATCATCCGCTTAGAGGAGGTGCAGACCTGACCCGCATTCCAATGACGGCCAAATACAGCCCAGTCGATGGTTTTGGGGAGCTCGGCATCTTCCAGCACGATAAAGGCATCTGCGCCACCCAGTTCGAGGGTGGACTTTTTCAGCGCCTTACCGGCCTGAGCCGCAATGTGCGATCCCGCATCTTCTGAGCCTGTGAGGGCAACCCCATGCACTTTGGGTGAGTTGATGATCTGTCCTATTTGTTCTCGAGTGGCGTATAGGTTTTGGAATGCGCCTGCGGGCAATCCGGCATCGCGCATTAGACCTTCAAAAGCGGCGGCGCACTGGGGCACATTAGACGCATGTTTGAGCAGTAGGGTATTGCCGGCAGCAAGCTGGGGCGCGAGGATGCGAGCAATTTGGTAGTAAGGGAAGTTCCAAGGTTCGATGGCCAGCAATACGCCCAGCGGCTCGTTAACCAGTATCGCCTCACCTTCGGCGGGATCGGCAACGGGCAGTTTTTGCGGAGCTAACAATCACTCGGCATGTTCGGCGTAGTATTCGAAAATTTGCGCCGACAGTTCGACCTCTGCCTCAGCTTCTGCGGTGACTTTGCCCATTTCTAAGGTCAGCAATTTAGCGTAAGCGGGCTTGCTGTCTCTGAGGATGTGAGCGGCTTTAGTGAGTACAGCGGCCTTGTCGGAAAAAGGCGTGGTTCGCCAGCTTAAAAATGCCAGATGGGCGGATTCTATCGCCTGCGTGACTTCGGTATCTGTTGCATTTGGAAATTCTTTAACTAGCTCTCCCGTAAAGGGATTGATCGTTGCATAAGCCATATGTTCCTCCAAGCGTTCAACGAATAGAGAGTAAATGCCAACTCTTGGCATTGAGGGTGGAAATATCGTGTCTGTTGTTATCTCCCTTGCGCTCTTGCTTAGCATTAATGTGAGGCAAGGGAGTTATTGATGATCTTTAAACTCGCGCAGTGGTAGGCTGAATTTTAGCCACATCCGTTAACTTTGATAAACATATCAAATGGATAATGGGCGCCTGTCAGAGGCGTTTTTAACTGTTTTAAACCGCAAGCTTTTTATAACGCTCAGCCATCGCATTGGCGGCGATCATGGCTTGATAGACATCGTCGGCGGTTAACTGCATCCGCATATTGCCCATAGTGTCGCCCTCTGCGCAGGCAATCTCAGCCACTTTGCGCCACTCTGCTTCGACAAAGGTTTTTAGCCCCAAATCGGCGAGCGTGAGCGGCAGTCCCGCGGTTTTGATGATGTGAATGACGTTATCGATTTCGGCTTTGGGGGCATTTTCTAGCACTAGCTGGGTGAGCAAGCCAAACACCACTTTCTCGCCGTGTTGGGCTTTATGTAGGTCAGCTACCGCCGACATACCATTGTTCACAGCATGGGCTGCGGCTAATCCGCCCGCTTCGGCCCCGACACCACTGAGATAAATCGTCGCTTCAATGGTTTGCTCAAGTGCGGGAGTGACTATCTTGTTTCTCACCGCATCCATAGCGGCTTCAACATTTTCAGTCAGTAACTGATAGCAAAGCTGCGCTAATCCCAGCCCAGTGCGGGAAGGTTTTTTCAATACGAGATTGACGCCATCGGATTGATAACAGGCGCGGGCTTCAAAGTAAGTGGCCAGTGCATCGCCTATGCCTGCTGCAAAAAATCGGGCGGGAGCCGCAGCGATAATGGCTGTGTCGGCAACAACAGCATCAGGATTTTGTGGCAGAAACAGATAGCGCTCAAACTCACCAGTTTCGGAATAGATCACGGCAAGTGCCGTACATGGTGCATCGGTTGAAGCAATGGTTGGGTAGAGCACCACTGGCCGTTTTTGATAGAAGGCGACGGCTTTGGCGGCATCTAAGGTTTTACCCCCGCCAACTCCAACAATTACGTTGGTATGATGCTGTTCTGCTAGTGCACCTAAGCGCTTTATCTCGGCTTCGCTGCACTCATAGTTGAATTTTTCGAGATGGTTGCTGATCCCATTTTGGTCCAGCCCTGCGACCGCTTCATTCTCAACTCGGCTGAGGATAAATTCATCGCAGATGATAAAAGCATTGTCACCAAAGTCCTTAACATAATCATGCATTTGAGCTAATAAGCCCTTGCCGATAATGAATTTTTTAGGGGAAGTGACGGTACGCGGAACGACAGTGCTCATAGAGCCTCCTTTGCACTTATGACGGTTATCCTTTCATTCTTACCCTAGCATACGCCTAAATTAATGTCATAGCATGAATGGTGGTAATGTTTTTATTGCTAAGCGTAAATTACTACTTTAGTGCTTAATTGTTAGATTAATAATGTGGCTTATTGTTTTATTGTTCGAGTTAAATGCTTTAATTTCTCCCTGATTTAAGGCAAGGATAGGGCTAAGAGAGCGAGGCGATATAAGCGGGCGAAGAGATGTAAGATCTCAAAAAAAGCTAACGGTGGAATGCGTGAATAGCGGTAAACGTCTGCTGTCTAAACACTGCATAGTCATTAATGTAATGGGATTTTATTACCTTAAACTCGTCCCAAGTCTTGCTCGGTGTTCATACTTTATGTGATGCTCTGTACTGTCGTTCATTGGTGTCATAGCGAGTGAAATCGTCGGCTGAGATAAAAGACCAGTAATCAAGGAGTGAAGATGACACAGCAGAATGCGTTAGGGCAAGAAGCCGGTAAAGGCACGTTGATATTCCTCTGTGGCAAAATGGGTGCAGGTAAATCAACGCTATCGCGGCAACTTGCCGAGGCCGAAAACTGTATTTTAATCTCAGAAGATGAATGGCTTGCTGCGCTATATCCCGATGAGATTAACGATTTTGATACTTACCTGAAGTATTCCGCTCGTCTTAAGCCCTTGCTTAAAAAGCATGTGCAGGAACTACTCTGTTCGGGTGTGTCTGTGGTGATGGACTTTCCTGCTAATACGGTTAATCAACGCCTGTGGTTTCGAAGCATTTTTACCGATTGCGGCGCCCATAAACTTATTTACCTTAACCACAGCGATGCGCTTTGTTTGAGCCAACTCGATAAACGCAGACAAAGCCACCCTGAGCGGGCTATGTTCGATACCGAGGCGATGTTTTGGCATGTGAGCGGTTATTTTCAGCCGCCGACTCTGGATGAAGGCTTTGAGCTTGAGGTGATAGAAAGCTAAATAGTTGAAAGCCAAGTGACTGAAAGCAAGTGACTGAATAAAACAATAGGAAATATCATGTACCAAGTGCTTGAAGGTGTTGTTTCTGCCAATGATTTTGTTCGCCTACGACAGATTTCTGGCTTAAGCCCTAGACCATTGGAGGGCGCGATTAAGGCCTTGCCAAGGAGTTTATATGGCGTGCAAATAAAGCTCGCCGATCAAACTGTGGGTATGGGACGTGTGGTTGGTGATGGCGCACTCAACTTCGAAATTGTCGATATCGCAGTGGATCCTGAGCATCAAGGTAAGGGATTAGGGCGGCTTATTATGCAGCACATTATGGCCTATCTAGATCGTGAGGCTTTTGAAGGCGCGTATATTACCTTGATGGCCGATGTGCCTGAACTCTATGAAAAGTTTGGCTTTAAATTCAGCCGCCCCGCAAGTGAAGGCATGTACATAGTAAAATAACGCTGTTAACCCATACACTTTTAACTAAAATTCTCGTAGCGGCACTCGCAACAGGCTCGTCGCTGTAGAGCTTAAACAGCAGTACTCGCAGTCGCAGGGCTAAAACAGCAGTACTCGCAGTCGCAGGGCTAAAACAGCAGAACTAAAACAGTAGAACTTAAACAGCAGAGCTTGAATAACAGAACTCGAACAACAATCAAAGGAAGCTTAACCTATGAATATTTTACTTATTTGCCTATTTGTTGCCATGTTATTGCCGTATCTGGCGAAAGGCCCCGTCGCTTGGGCGATGGCCAAGGCGGGCGGTTATGATAATAATCATCCCCGCGCCCAGCAAGCACAGTTAACCGGTTTTGGTGCTCGCGCCTTAGCAGGACATCAAAATGCCTTCGAGTCCCTGTTAGTGTTTGGTCTGGCGGTATTAGTGGTAATCGCAACGGGTAAAGTAAACCCCACCACTGAGTGGTTGGCAATTACCCATGTCGCCGCCCGCTTTGTGTATCACATCCTATACCTTGCCAATAAAGGCACCCTACGATCCCTCTCATGGTTTGTCGCTATCTTCAGCGCCTTCGGGATTTTCTTTCAAGCTTTTTAATGCACTGTCCCAGTGTAAAAACGGGTTTTAAAACCCGCCTAGAACCACTCGCGATAAGTAAGACGTGGCCTGTAATAAGGGTCACTTCCGCCTCTCTACCTTAAAAATGACCTTATTAAAGGTCATTTTTATATCTATTAAGCAAACTGTCAGGTTTTAATTGTTACCTTACGCCCCCGATGTATTGGTTAGTCCCTTTGCTACCGTTTTACCTCAGTTAGAGATATGTCATGTTTAAAAGGCTCAAGCTTTCGTTAATGATGCTCACATTCATGAGTACGTTTGTTGTGTACTCTTTTGAATATCCACAAAAGACGCCAGCTAATAGTCAGATTTCAAATGGAATGGTATTTCAAACATCCACTTCTTTGCCTCAAACTGCTCCCTATCCTTTAACTATGAGTACGAGTGCTCGGCTTCTTATCGATAGTACGTCAACATATGTAACGGCTTTTCTTTTGCAGTTAAATAGAGGCAATGTTGTGGAGACAGGCGTTAACTCTTTCCCATTCCCACCTATGGCCCAACAGCCCGTTTTACCCAGTTCAGAACTAAAGCCACAAAACGTCAGTATTACTTCGATTAACGAATTGATGCTCTTGTTTGATTCACTTGATTACACGCTAGAAAATTTTCATAAGGGTAATAAATCGATACCTAGATTGACCTTTGATGCAGTGGGAGAGGGCTGGCGTTCAGTGTCAAGCCAACTCCCTGTGAAGCAAAAGAAAACGGTGTTTTTTAGATTAATGACACCTTTAGTGCTGTTGGCTAATGAGAAAATTTTACAAGAAAGACAAGTTATCATGTCGGCAGATATTGATGACACAGCGCTGATTGCTTTGGCTGTTAAGTACAAAGTGTTAAGCAGTACAGATAAGCCGCTGTTAGAGGCCCAAAGACAAATGCTGCTTAAAAGGGTGGATATCCTGCCACCATCTCTAGTATTAGCACAAGCAGCAAAAGAGAGCGGTTGGGGAACATCGCGATTTTCCCATGAAGGTAATGCATTATTTGGACAGTGGGATTTCAACGGGGATGGCATGGAACCTAAGCAAAAACGCCAAGGATTAGGAAACTATGGTTTAGCCCGTTTCGACACACCACTTGCCTCGGTAGAAGGGTATCTACTGAATTTGAATACCCATAATGCCTATCAAAAGATGCGGGATCTTCGTGTTCAATCCAGACAAGATAATCAAGCTGTGACAGGCTCTGAACTCGCTGGGACGTTAGACCGATATTCGGAGCGCGGGCACGCCTATGTTGAGGCGATTCGTCAGATGATCCGCACCAATAAGCTCTATCTGGTGGATGATACTTATTTGAGTGATGACGCGCCACTACATCTATTAACAAGAACAAACTAAGTGATTGGTTAAATGTACATTATTACTTAGACACTATTGAGAGACCCATTTAATTTAGGCCTGATTCATCAGCGACAAAGCCAAATAAATATGCTTGCAGTTCAGACAAAATTTCAATTTCATTCTCGAACAAGTCATCGTGTTCAACCCACTCTTGTCTTGATAACATATTTAAATCAGAGATATTTACATTGTATTTATCAATATATTCAGAAAATTCTTTAGTCATTACAGGCTTATAGACATTCAAAATATTTCTAACTTGATTATTGAGTTTTGCACTAAGATCATTCCAACTTTTTATAAGCTCCTTCTCTCTCTCTTTAAGCCTTGGCATTTCATCTATCTCATCCTCTTGCATATGGTTCAAACGCATATAAATGTCATACATTTCTTTAGATAACTCTAACTTATTCGATAGTGCATTCAACAAATCAAAAACAATACCTTTCCTGAGTTCCCACCGTCTTGATCTTTCTTGTGTATACAAACCACTACCATGCACTAGGACAGCGATGATGGATGCAAAGGCTATTACGATGTTAGTTAACACACCTAAGCTTAAGGTAAGAATATCTAAACAAATAAAGATACAGCCAAATAAAACCAAACCAACCATAATTCCAACTAAGATTGGGCTCATTAAATCATCACAAAAACGTATAATTCTTATATACATGCTTTAGCCCTATATTTCATCTGTAAACTTCAACAACAGTGATATTATTCTTTATTCTCAATTAATTAAAGCTATCTCAGCCCTTCTCAACCAATACGCATACGACTTCTTACTGTCTAATCCCATCAATGCCAATTGGCCTTTGCACACGTAACAAGTGCGAATCGCCCGAATACAGTTTGGCGATAACCGCTCAATCATCCTATCGAACTGGATCACATGCTTAGGAGCGCTCAAAAAAAGACAGAAAATGCATAACTCTTTTAATGCGAAATGTTAACTCTAATGCCACAGAAGTTCACCTCTCCCCGGCGAAGCTGTTGAAATATTTTGATAAAAATGCCGTGGCGATATCATGGATGATGGCGCAGGCTCTGGGTTAGCCGTTAGGTGACTTTTAGTGGGCGTATGATACTGGTTACTATGGTGTTTACGGAGATATGAGTCATGTAGCTACAGACATACTTAAGTGTTGGTGAAATTAATCACTTGCATGTAAGTGACCGTTGGCGGCATGGATAATGGAATGGACCCATCCACTTTTAATCGGCCTCACAATGGGCCACGATGTAGTCGCTAAAACTCATCAGAAAGAGGACGGGTCCACTTATGAAGATTACTACAATTGGTTTAGATATCGCAAAGTCTGTTTTTCATGCTGTTGGTGTCGATAAAGCTGGCAAGTTAATTAAAAAGAAAATGCTTAGACGCAAAGACTTGCTACCTTTTATCGCTCAAATTGAGCCGTGCCTAATTGTGATGGAAGCCTGTAGTGGCGCAAATTACTGGGCCAGAGAATTTGAGCTGTTGGGCCACAGCGTTAAGTTAATTGCTCCTCAATTTGTCGTGCCTTTTCGACAAGGTAACAAAAATGACTACAACGATGCCTTAGCCATCGCTGAAGCTGCGCAGCGACCCAACATGCGGTTTGTAAAACCCAAAAGCGTCGAGCAGCAAGATGTGCAACTGCTCCACCGAATGCGCGAACGATTAACTAAACAATCAACCGCCTTAATCAACCAAGTGCGAGGGATGTTAGCGGAATACGGCATTGTGATAACCAAAAGTAAATCGGCTTTTAAAGTACAGTTCCCAGATATTTTAGCGGATGAAACCAATGCGCTGACCACCAAAGGTCGGGCCATTTTTTATCAGTTATATGAAGAGTTTAGTGATATAGAAAAACGGCTTAAGGGTTGTGACGTTCAAGTGCTCACAGAAACTAA